>NZ_JAAHFZ010000055.1:0-41357 GCF_010672795.1 Moorena sp. SIO1G6 | reverse complement strand
TTGATATAATTCTTGTATCATTCTCGATTGGTAGGTCGTATTGACAATTTATGACCTATCTTTTTTTACCATAATTCGCTCAATTTAATATATATCAAGGGTTACAGGCCGCTTGTCGCCCCCCCAGCTCATTTACTCAAAGAGCGTAGGAAATTTCCGCGTCATATCACCTTACTAAATTATCAGATAGAAGGACTGATTTCAGATCAAAATGATTTAGTAGTTAATCTGAGTCAAGGCGGTGGCAAAATTTACATTAACAAACCATTAAAAACTGGGGAGCATAAAAAAATTCAGTTCTGCTTACCAGGAATAAGTTACACAGCTACTTCTATGGTGAAAATTGCCTGGCAAAGGAAAATTGGTTTAGATTCACCAGCTAAATATGAAGCAGGAGTGAAGTTTTTAGATATCTCACCAGTCAAGCTTAATACACTATTAGAACGGAAACAACTTATCTTCAGCAATCACTTTCAGTTCAAAGTATTACTGAAAACGTTTGCTGCTGCTGCCTGTATAGTTTCTGCACTTGCTCAGTCAGCTAGTAGTCAAACCGTTGCACCAGGCTCTATTCTCAGTATTTTGCTGGAGGGTCTTAATGATCGTATCTCTTGGGTAGCAAGTCAAAATCCCACTGATGAAGCTAGCTTCAGCTGGGAGCAATCTCCTAGGCAGCATCCGATTGGATTTAAGTTTAATCAATCTTTAGTGAGTGTTGATGATTTAGAGTCTGCTCCTGAGCCAATAACAATGGCTAGTTTGGTCTTATTAGGTGCTACATTTCTGATCCCATGTCGTCACCTAGAGTAATAATACCAAGTTAGATTAATTATCTATTTTGGCAGGATTATATTAAGGGTTAAGGTTATGAACTTAAGCTTTCTGTTTTTATTTGCCCTATTTTCACAAAAAATTCCTGATAAACCAATGGGGGTTGTTAAAAATTAATCATTTTAGTTATAGCAATTAATTTAGTTTAAAATTATTAATTTTAGTGAGGATGTGCCATTATTTAGCTACAATATAGATATGAGCACTTAGGTTAAATCCCCTGCCTGAAGGCAGGGGATTTCTTAATGGTATTAATTAGTTTAGAAAGTAAATACAAAATAATCAGTTAACTATTGACCCATACTCGAACATGAACACACCAGGTAGAAATTCCAGGTTGAAGCTTGTTTGCTTGTTCGCGTAGCGTGGCCGAAAGGCCAAGGTTCAGAAGATAACCTTTAACCTAGCAACCTATAGCAATCCTATCTGATTCGTGAAAGAAATGGGCTGCTTTAAGGCAGAAGGCAGAAGGCAGAAGGCAGAAGGAACAGGGTGCATCTCAATGCATGCAATTAGGCAAAAATTATAATAAAATCTCCGCGCCCCCGCCCCACACTTCCCGCGCCCCCGCCCCACACTTCCCGCGCCCCCGCCCCACACTTCCCACACTTTCCTTATTTTTTACAAATATGAGATGCACCCGAAGGAACAGGAGTTGGAGCTAGTTTTTAAAAAGTCCAGTGATTTTACAAATGATTTAGGATTGCTATAGTAACCTGGTAATAGCTTTTCCGTTTACATCTGAATTGTAAACATTGATGGAGGCATGGGGGGATGGGAAGAAAGTTAATTGAGGCAAATGCAAGTTGTAAACAATTCCGATGCTATCAGATTTGATATAGCAATCCTATCTGATTCGTGAAATAAATGGGCTGTTTTAAGGCATTTGGCAGAAGGCACCCACCCCTAACCCCTCCCAGGAGGGGAATGGCAGATGATACCGGAGTTAGAGCTAGTTTTTAATAAGTCCAGTGATTTTACAAATGATTTAGGATTGCTATATAACCTGCAACCAGTAACCTGTAACCTGTAACCTGTAACCTGTAACCTGTAACCTGCAACCAGTAACCTGCAACCAGTAACCTGCAACCAGTAACCTGTACCCTGTAACCAGTAACCTGTAACCTGTAACCTATAACCGGCTAACCTATAACCAGTAACCAGTAACCAGTAACCAGTAACCAGTAACCAGTAACCTGTAACCTGTAACCTGTAACCTGTAACCTGTAACCTGTAACCTGTAACCGGCAACCTAAACCTGCTCACCATCTATCGCTCGAATAAATCAAATTAGGATAAGGTTTACCTTATGAATAAGGTTTAAAGTTATAGCCCTAAAAATAAAGTAATTATGAATACGGATTTTGTACAAAATTTATTTATACAAAAAATCTACATTAAAAATACATTTTAACCTTTATTTAAACCTGATTAAAAACACTATTTTTGTAACTTCTCAATAACCGCTGTGGGGTGAAAAAGATAGGTATAGAGTTAGCCCCCTTGTCAAGAGTGCATAAATCTGGTTAAACAAAGGTATGCTTGAAAACTCTGTGCAAGTAAAAAATGAGCAACTCAGCGAGCTTCATGAGGTCGATGAGCTGCGTGCGCTTGTCAGACAACAGGCTGAAACGATAGCAGAATTAGCCAAGCACAATCAAGAGTTAAGCAAGCGCATCCGTGAATTGGAGGAAGAGTTACGAGCGAAAAAGAAACTGAATAAAAAGCCCCAACTGAGTGCGAGTAAGCTCAATGAAGGGAAGCATCTAGAACTTAAGCAAAGGAAAGGTAAACGTCCGGGTTCAGTCAAAGGTCGTAAGAAAGATAGCTTCGTGGTGGACACCGAATGGAAAATAGAACCCTCTCAACTGCCAGTTGGGGCAAAATTCAATGGATACCGAGAATATTTGTTCCACGAACTTCGCATAGAACGAAATAACATCCGCTTCTTGTTAGCCGAATATGTGTTACCAGATGGAGGAGTAATCAGTGGTCAATTACCGCCAGAGTATCAGCAATTCTGGACATTATGGCCCGCAACTAGTGGGATATATCTTGCACCAGTACTATCACAATCGAGTGACGCAACCAAAGATTCATGAGCAGCTACTGGAATGGGGTATCGAGATATCGGTCGGTCAAATCAATTCATACCTCAGGGCAAAGATAGATGTGTTTCACACTCTCTCAGGCATCGGTTTTAGGGGCAGGATTAAAATGCTCAGAGTATGTTCACACGGATGATACCGGAGCACGACACAGTGGGAAAAATGGGTATTGCACGGTGATTGGTAATGAATGGTTTACTTTCTTTGCGAGCACCCCCCGCAAGACTCGACGCAACTTCTTATCAGTATTACAAGGCAATGCCCCGATTTATGTACTCAATCAGGATGCCCACCAATATTTAGCTTCCTATCAGTTAGCCGACAAGCATATGAACCGATTGAGCTTTGGTTCAACGGTGCTAGGGAATAGCCCTGAGCAATGGCAGGACTATTTAGAGTCGATTGGCATTGTGCAGACCAAAGTGGCACAGAGGGTCACCGAAGCCGCTCTGCTGGGTGGATTAATCGAGAGTGGCATTAACCGAAAATTGTTGATTCATGCAGGATGGAGCCAGACAGTTCAATATTCTCATTCATGGGTTGTGTTGGGTTCATGCTGAACGAATCATCCGCAAATTAGAGGGGAGTACCGCTGAGTTTCGAGAGAACATTGAGGAAGTCCAAACCCTTCTATGGGAGTACTACCAACAGCTTATTTGCCTATCAAGATCACCCGAGTGCCGAGCAAAAGGAGTACCTATCTGTTCGCTTTGATGAAATCTTTGGTCGGTGTTATCTGCACCACCCCACTCTGAGCAACGCATTGAACCAATTTAGACAAAACAAGGAGCAATTGCTCCGGGTGCTCGACTTTCCCAATATTCCTCTGCACAATAATGCCGCCTTTTCTGACATCCGAGAATTTGTGACCCGTCGAAAAATCAGTGGTGGCACTCGCTCTGAGGCCGGACTTCAAGCCAGAGATACCATGATTGGTCTGAAAAAGACCTGTCGCAAATTAGGGATTTGTTTTTGGGCGTATTTACTGTCCCGCTTGCGAGGGGATGACAAAATCCCCCCCTTACCAGATTTGATTCGACAAAAGGCTATAGAGCGTGGACTGGTGGGTAGCCCTGCCTGATAATTTGCTGATCCAATTTATCAACCAGCGATTATTGAGAAATTGCCTATTTTTTGATGATGATTTTAGATAAAAAAAATGTAATTGACTGATTTATCCACCATGACTAACCCTATGGCTATCCCATAAAGCTACGGTTTACTCGTCCAATTGCATCACTATTATGGTCAGCTTGTAGAACTTTTTTGAGCTGGTTTGGCAAGCTCAACAGAGTCGCAGTGGTAAGTACCTGGAAATAAATCAAGTTAACGTTGTCAATAATTGTCAAGGCATTGAATCCCTTTATGTTTATTTTTGCCTTGTATTAAGTTACATTTTATTAACAGTTAAATTTAATTTAATCCTACTACTTAACCGCTTAACACCATCTATAATTACAAACCCGTACAACTCCGGTAATTCCTAAATAAATTTTCAGCTTTTTGTCGGAAATCAGGCAATTTATGCCATCGCTAGATTTGCTTAGTTCAAAGAGAGACAAATTAGCTCTCCACAGGACTTACGCAATTACGCTATATATAGCGTGTCAAGTCGAGGAAAAACAAAATTAATCCCTAAAGGGGAAAAACAGATAAAGTAAATGATAAGATCAAGGGAGAAACCAACTAAAAAAATAATGGGAATAAAGATTGGACAAGCTAGATTACTGTCAATATTTGTTGAGTAGCCAAAACAATTACACCATAACTAATTTGGCAGAGCATCTACCAAAAATAAGTATCAAATTAACCGATATTTAAAAAACGAAAAAATTAATCCTAAGACGTTGTGGTTAAATGTCAAAGAATATATTGAAGTAGATGAAAATGGCTATCTAGTATTTGACGATACAGTTTTGGATAAAAACCATTCCCCTAAAATATAATTGGTGCGAAAACAATACAGTGGAAATACTCATAGTGTGGTTCGAGGAATAGGAGTAGTAAATTGTATATACGTTAATAGTAAAACCGGTAATTTTTGGGTGATAGATTACCGGATATATGCTCCAGAACAGGATGGAAAAACCAAACTAGACCATGTAGAAGACATACTCATAAATTGTTTCATAAGAAACTCCCCTTTAAAAGAGTATTAATGGATAGTTGGTATGCCACTCAAAGACTAATGGCCTTAATTGATAACTGGGAAAAAATCTACTACTGTCCCTTAAAAAAGAATCGATTGGTGGATGAAACAGGAGGTAAGGAAAAATCCCAAATAATTGACTCATTGGAGGGTCGTGAGTTAGATGTCAAACCAGGGAAATTGATTAAACTAAAAAAGTTTCCTGACCAGAAAAAGGTGAAGTTGTTTCGGGTTACTATTTCTACCAATAGAACGGAATACATTGCCACAAATGAACTAACTGCCTCAGATATTGAACAGGTAAAATCCACTTGTTCTTACCGTTGGAAAATAGAGGAGTTTCACCGGGAACTTAAACAAGCGATGCAGCGCGGTCTTGGGGAGGCAGCGCGGTCTTGGGGGTTCCCCCCATGAGCGACTGCCGTGGTTTCCCCCATGAGCGACTGCATCAAGACATTGACTGGCAGACAATCTTGTCAGTGTCGTAAATCTCGAATCCAAAGAAACCATATTGCTTGTGCTATTTTGGTGTGGAATTTTCTGAAAAGACTAGCTTACTTGACTAAATGTACAGTTTATAAAATTAAGCCCCAAAGTTTATATTCATATTTAACTAAAGAACTTAAAAAACCTTCTTTAGTTATGAATTTAGTCTGATCAGAATCTACTCCATATCTGGTGTCTTTGCGTAAGTCCTGTCTCCAGCTAAATCCGAAGTTGGAGTGACTTTTACAGAGATATGACCAGAAGACCTTAATCACTCGTTAGTACCATGACTCAATCCACAGCAAAAACCTATTCCCGTCTGAAAGTATTTCTAGCAACTACTGCGACTACTTTGGCTGGTATGCTGGCGACTACTGGTGCAGCTAATGCAGCTAGTATCACCCATACTCAGACCATTGAATGGCGACCGACAACTGTTGATAAATTTTTCATTCTCCCCAAATTCGATGAGGCTTTGGGGACTCTCGAAAGTGTCACGATTGACCTGATCGGATTTGTCCAGGGAAATGCCCGTGCGGAAAGTCAGGAAGGCGCTCCAAGTACAGTAACCTTGGATCTGGCATCTAAAATTGCCTTAATCTTGAGTGAACCTGATATTACCCTAGTTGAGGTGAAGCCCCTAGTTTTAGAACAGGTTGGTCTCTCTAGCTATGACGGTGTACTTGATTTCGCAGGATCTTCTGGAGTCACATTGCCTGAGCGTACCGCTTCGGATAGCACAAGTAATACGTTTATGTCTGGGCTAGGAAGAGTTGAAAATTATTTATTATTGCTTTTGCCATAGTGTATCAACCGAAGTTCCACTAAACTGGAAACTTCGGTTTTATGTTGTTTAGTGATTATAGTCATTTCAAATAACAATGGAACACTTTTTCGTATGAAACCCTTTTATAGCAATAAATAGTTTTCTCAATATAAATTGAAATCACTATAGCTTCCGGCAAAAGAAGCCCCACAACGAACATGCGCAGCATGAGTGTTTAAAGTTACCGTAAGATCGGGTCGCTTTTATGGTTAGTCGGTTATGGGTAAAAGGGTTAAATCTTTTGTAATAAAGCGACCCTATCTAAGGTTTCGTCTCCAGGGATGAATTTTGCACAGAGTCTTTCACTTTAGACCAATCGATGTGTTATACTGGAAATACTGACTTTCAAAGCCGTTCGCGTAGCGTGGCCAAAGGCCATAAATGCTGGAAAGTTGGTCAAACATTATTAAACAAAAGACCAAGAAAACAGAGCGGCAGCGATGCAGCGCGGTCTTGGGGAGGCAGCGCGGTCTTGGGGGTCCCCCCCATGAGCGACTGCCGTGGTTTCCCCCACTCGCGCTTTGCATCAAGAGAGGGCAGTCCGTTCTTAAAGCCCAGCGCCTCCGCGCGCAATAGCTGGATTGGCGCTTGTTGCCCACACTGAACTCAAAGAGTCAGTGTGGGAGCTGTCACTCATCTGGTAAGCATTCAGCTATCAGCTATCAGCTATGAGCCATTGGCCTGTGGCAACGCTACTGTTCGCGCAGCGTGCGCGTAGCGCAATCGATGTTTTTGAATAAAATAACCTGTTCGCGTAGCGTGAGCCTTTGGCTCAGCGCTTACGTCATCTGACCAATGAACAATGGCTAATCACTAATCACTAATCACTAATCACTAATCACGCTTTGAAGAAACTATTCCCACTCTATGGTTCCAGGAGGTTTGGAGGTAATATCATATACTACCCGATTAACTCCCTTGACTTCATTAACAATTCGGTTGGAAATAGTTTCAAGTAAGTCATAAGGTACTCGTGACCAGTCAGCGGTCATACCATCTTCACTCGAAACAAAGCGCAATACAATCGGATGAGCGTAAGTGCGCTTGTCCCCCATTACTCCCACACTGCGTATTGGGAGCAACACGGCAAAGGCTTGCCAAAAGTCGTTATACATCCCCTGTCGGTGAATTTCATCTCGAACGATGAAATCAGCATCCCGCAGAATATTCAACCGTTCTGGGGTCACTTCACCAATGATGCGAATCGCCAATCCTGGTCCGGGGAAGGGATGTCGGCGCACAATCGATTCTGGCAAGTGGAGGTCACGACCAAGTTGGCGCACTTCGTCTTTAAATAGCTTGCGTAATGGTTCTACCAGCTTGAAGCGTAGGTTTTTGGGTAAGCCTCCGACATTGTGATGGCTCTTGATTTTCACAGCTACCCGCTCACCGGTTTTGGGATCAACGTTGGTATGGGCTGATTCAATTACATCCGGATAGAGGGTACCCTGAGCTAAATAATCAAATGGACCAAGACGTTGGGATTCTTCTTCAAAGACGCGAATGAATTCGTGACCGATGTGGCGACGCTTTTCTTCTGGGTCAGTGACACCAGCAAGGCGAGCCAAAAAGCGATCGCGAGCGTTCACATACTCTACTCGAATACAAAATTCTTCCTGAAATAGCTTCACTAACTGCTCTGGCTCGCCTTTGCGCATGAAGCCTTGGTCAATAAACATACAAGTTAGTTTATCCCCAATTGCGCGATGGAGTAAGAAGGCAAGGGTAGAGGAATCTACTCCACCAGACAAAGCCAACAGAACCCGTTTTTCCCCAACCTTGGCACGCACTTCTCGAATCGCTTCCTCAATAAAAGCAGCAGTGGTCCAAGTGGGTTCACACTCGCAGATGTTGTAAACAAAGTTACGGATTAGGGCAAGACCATCGGTTGAATGCACAACCTCTGGATGGAATTGCACGCCATAAAGTTTTTTATGATAGTTAGCGATGGTCGCACAAGGGGTATTCTGAGTATGGGCAAGGACTTCAAAGCCATCTGGCAAAGTCACACAGGAATCTCCGTGGCTCATCCACATGGTTGAGTGGTCTCGCACATTGCTCAGTAACTCAGTGGGGTGATCAATGAGTAAGGCGGCTTTACCATACTCAGCTTTCTTGGCTCTGGTAACTGTTCCGCCTAGTTGTTGCACCATCAACTGCATCCCATAGCAAACCCCTAGCACGGGTATACCGAGATTCCAAATTTCTGGGTCACATAGGGGGGCTCCATCGTCATAGACGGAATTGGGACCTCCAGAGAGAATGATGCCCTGGGGATGAAGCTGCTGTAGCTGTTGAGCTGTGGTCTGATAGGATAGCACCTCGGAGTAAACGTTAGTCTCGCGAATGCGACGAGCAATCAGTTCCGAGTATTGAGAGCCGAAGTCCAGAATCACAATCATCTGGCGATTCAACTGCTCTGCTAGAGAGGCTACAGCCAATGCCTCTTTCTGGTAAGATAGTTTGTTGGTCCTTAGGGTTACTGCTGTGTTCGTCATGTTTAGTTGTGTGAATGTACGAACAGGTCGCTGCCTAGGTGTGCTTCTGGGCAGCATAAATTGATTGCTATGAACAGATAGGTTGAAAGCTGATGGTTTCCGTAAATTAATCCTTCAACGCCCCAACACTTTGATGTGGATGGTAGCGCTGGCATTAACCAGTTAGTCTGAGTCGTAGACTCTCATCGACGATACAGAACTCAATCTGTTTACGGTTATTTCAGTTTCCACTCCCACACGCACTTCATAGACCTGCCTGGCAGTGGTATGTCTGTTGACAATCTCGTGACTTCTAGTCAGAAGATTTTTCAGGGTTTCAGTCTATATGTCCTGAAATGCGAAGTTTCAGCTGATAATCAGGTTAATTTATCATACATTGGGTTCGGCTACAAGATCCGCCCGCCAATATATTAAGATTTATAAAAATTTATCACAAATTTGAAATCAATGTCCAACCTGTGGGACTGGTAACAATAATTTTGCGTCCGCGATCGAACAATACAGAGCCCACCTGGATATGCTGCTCACTGTGTTTGCGGATGTAGTCAAAGCAGCGTTGGTCAATGGTCAATGCGATCGCATGATAAACCTGATTTACCCAATCAGTGCCCTGAGTCTGATCCCATTGACGCAGACAATTGAGAGCAGCTTCAGTGGTTTGACTGCCAAATACTTGCCTGATCAGTGGGGTTGGTACTCCTAACTGCGCACAGTGAGCGGTGAGTATTTCCAGTCGTCCATCAGCTAGGTGGTGGTGAGTATGAAAAATTCCTCCTGCCAGTTTAATTAACTTACCATGATAGCCAAATAACAAAAGTTCTGGCACCTGGGAGTATCCAGCTGCTACCAACAACGGTCCGAGCCAATTGGCTGTTTTAACCAGCCGCTCGGGATTAATCCCCAAGCCTCGCGCCAAATCTAAGCCATTTTCTCCGACACAGAACACTAGTGTTGTCGAATGTGAGGAGGCTTGCTCTTTTAGCAATTTGCTGGCTTTTGCTTTTAATTCCTCCTGGTAAGCAGCTAATTGACCAGGAGCACTCAGAGGCTGGGAAATGCCAGTAGTTCCTAGTAGGGAAAGTCCTTCTACTACACCAAAGGCAGAATTAGAAGTACGCTGTGCCAACTTCCGCCCTTCCGGCAAGATAATCGTCACCTGAATTTTCTCTGACGGTGCTAGCAGACAACTCAAGTTATGGTGCAATAGTTTCTCGGCATAAGCATAGATGGCTGGTTTGCCTCCGGCATTGATTTGTCGTCCAATTCCTTCACCCCCTAATAACTGTATCGATTCAGTTTGCTCCGAGGAACCCCATTCTACGACTGCCCAAATTGGGGTATTACGGGTAAGGTCAAGGTTATCACCAGGGTTAGAGTGAGTAATAGCTAGCGCTACCCCTTCTCGAATCCTAGCCACTTGCTCAATGGGAATGTCTACGGTTTCAGGAGGGTTAATTAAGTCCACTGAAACCGTTTCCAAGGGTTGGCCGTTGCGTAACTGATGGAGGGCGGCTATTGCTGAGGCACAGGCGAATACCGGTAAGGTATATCCAGATTGAGGTAGGGACATATCAATTGGTACTTACAACTATTTCTTTTCCTAAAATGTGAGTCCGTCAGCATATTCTAGGCATTACCCGGTGACTTTGGCTTCTGAGGTCAATCTTGCCGACCTATCCCTTGCGGCTAACTACCTACTCTAGTATCGACCTTCATCAGAGCAAATACAGAGGTTACTTCGTTCCTGATAACCATTGATTGGACTTTTAGGGCGGTACTGTTCACCGAGGATAGTATAGTGGAATCTCTAAAAGGAGTAGAACTTTTAGTCAAAATCCCATTGACTTTTGTCTGTGGCGATTGCTGCCTATTGCGCCACGTGAGCATGACGATGATTTAAACATACCTTCGGTGTGTACCCATGAGTCGAAGCCTGTTACTAACACCACATGATAGCTGGCAGTGCTTCACTACTTGACCCCGCTTTATCAGTAAGCAAGTTATGTCTTACTAATAGGGGTAAGGCTGTCACTCGGATTCCGCTCCGGCTGGGCTAACACCTGCATGGTTATCAAGTTGTAAGGGCTCATGTGTCAAGGGCAGCAAATCCCCCATACCCTGATCGGGTAAGGTTTCTAGCTAACGAATCGCACCTACTCCCTACTCCCTGTTCCCTTTGCTATCAGAAAATGTCGTGATTCATCTCACCGCTATAATCTTTGATTTAGCGGTGAGATGAATCACGACTAATAAATTAACAACGGGATAGCGTTACGGTTGAAAGTATTGGTGTATCTAATTCTACTCAGAATATCTGGTTTTGATAGAATCATGTTAAAATAGGCTAATGTTGACACTAACCTACGAGTACAAGCTAGTCCCGACAAAAGATCAGATCGCAATCATTGAAGAAATGTTAGCGGTCACAAGAAAGGTTTGGAATTATGCCTTAAGGGAGAGAAAGGACTGGTATAACAGTAGAAAGTGTTCGATAAATTCTTGTTCGTTACAGCAAGAATACATCATCCCAGCGAATGCACCTTATCCGGGATACAAAGAACAGTCAGCAGGTTTAACCAAGGCTAAAAAGTCTAACCCCGAACTGAAGCGTGTTAACGCACAAGTCCTACAACAAGTGCTTAAGACACTGGACAAAGCATTTACAAGCATGAAGAATCAGGGACATGGGTTCCCACGATTCAAAAATAAGTATCGAATGCGGTCTTTTGTCTTCCCTCAGTTTAAGGCTAATCCCGTAGTCAATGATTTGATTAAATTACCTCAAATTGGGATGGTCAAGATGCGATTATCACGACCAATACCTGAGGGGTTCAAAATCAAGCAAGTGAGAGTGGTTAGACGAGCCAGTGGTTATTTTGCAATGATTGCTTTGCAGAGTGACGTAAGTGTTCCTGATACACCAGTATGGGGGCATCCACTGGGGATTGATGTTGGGTTAGATAAGTTCTTAGCAACTTCTGATGGTGAGTTAATTGAACGTCCAAAGTTTTTAACAAAACTACACGGCGAGTTGAAATTACTGCAACGTAGACTGAAGTTAAAGAAATTGGGTTCAGCGAATCGACATAAACTCAATCATAAAATTGCTAGACTACATCAAAAAATCACAGATACCCGAAAAGACTTCCACTTTAAGTTAGCTGATCATTTGTGTGACCAAGCGGGCATGATATTTGTTGTTGGCGAAGCCTGTCCGAAGGACATAGACTTAGACTTTAGAACCTGGGCAAAAGGAATGCTGAGTAAGCATACTCTTGATGCAGGTTTTGGTCAGTTCTTCAATATTCTGGCTTGGGTGTGTTGGAAACGGGGTATATATTTTGGCAAGGTCGATTATAGGTATACGAGTCAAATTTGCCCCAATTGTGGGGCACATACAGGCAAGAAAGATTTATCTGAACGACTCCACAAATGCCCTGAATGTAGTTATGAAATTCACCGAGATGTTGCAGCCGCCCAAGTGATTTGTCAACGAGGTATCGCTGCGGTCGGGCAGACCGTGGAGGAAATTGACTGTGTAGGCGTTCTGTCAGGGGTTGGTAACAACCTAGATAAGTGCCGCAAAAGCAGTAAACCTAAGTCGTGAGGTTTAGGAATCCCTCGTTATAATCTCCGATTTAACGAGGGAGCATGTCAAAGTCCCAAGGGTTTGATATAAGGCTTGATTATGTATCCAACCTACAAAACCACTGTAGAGACAGTCTCCTTCAGGGCTAGCCACAAATACATGGTGTATTAGTAAAGGATTCTTCCAAGTCCGAATGGAAATGCCATTTTTAAATGTTATATAGGTCTTGGCTCGGTGAAAATCTCTACCATGACCATCAGTCATACCTGGGACTGAGTGTAATTGTTGAATTAAGCTAGTAATAAAGTCTCCTGGTGGAGGAGGTTGTGTGATAACTGGATTCGCCCAAAATTTCTGGATTTCTGCTGCGACTAAAGGATGATTTTTGAGAGCAGCATGATGCACATTAGGTAAACAAACGAATTGACTACGAGAAAACTTGGTTGTCTCTATTGTAATCGTGCCGTCGCTACCGTGATCACTATCACCAGCTATTACTAATGTGGGAATCACTGCGCCAATGGACTCTGCTAGTTGTCGGCGGTTGATACCTAAATCCTTTGCGATACCAATACCAATGCCCAAGGGGTCAATAATTCTAGCTACATCTGCACCACCAATAGGAGAACCAATCAACACTAAGGATTCTACTTGTGACCACCAGTCTCGGTGACGGCTGAGGAGTTCTAGCCAAATTAAGCCACCCATGGAATGACCAATAATTCGGATTGGTGTCTGGGGATAAGTGACAATGGTATCTAAGACAATGTGTTCGAGTTGGTTGATTAGGGGTTCTATCCAGAGCCAAGTTTTGAACCAACCGAGATCGGGAGTAATGATGGCAGTGCGGGATGTGGCTAAGGATTGGGCAAGGCGTGCCATCGCTTTAGAGTTATCCGCCCATCCGTGTTGTGCGTATAGAAGAAAATCTGGTTTGTCGGTCATTTCCCCTAAATCTGGAATACTGGTAGTTTCTTATCGATTTTAGGTAGGGGAGGACACCATGAGTAACCAATTGTGACACTCCCTTGAGGGACACAGAATAGGCTTTGCAAGAAAAGGAATGCACCCTAACAGTTGCAGTATCACTGGATTCTTGGAAAGAGATGCTGCATAGCATTAGCTACAAGGGCTGAGGGACATATTCCGGAATAGGTATAACCTATTAAGCAGGTACACAAAATTAATTACACATTTTCCAAAACTCAAAGCCTTGCAGGGTAAAGGTTACAGAGATTTGGAGTAGGCGATTAATTCTGTGTAAGTGCTTACTCGAGTTCCCAACACTGAAAGCCCCGCGTCTAAAGACCGGGGATGAAAGTGACTAGCGACTAAAGTCGCGTAGAAGAGAATCTTGATTGATACTTGAAAGTTTTATACGATTCTGTTAGTATAAATATATATCGAAAGAGGTCGAGATTCGTTCGGGTAGCGTGACCGTTCGGGTAGCGTGACCGAAGGTCAAGGTCAAGGTCAATGATTATACTAGAGTTTAAAGCGAAAGGTAAAGAGTCCCAATATTCAGCAATAGACGAGGCGCTCCGGACGGTTAAATTCATTCGTAATAGCTGCATTCGTCTATGGTTAGACAATAAAGGGACAGGGAAAAGTGACTTTAGTAG
Source organism: Moorena sp. SIO1G6 (assembly GCF_010672795.1). Taxonomy (NCBI): domain Bacteria; kingdom Bacillati; phylum Cyanobacteriota; class Cyanophyceae; order Coleofasciculales; family Coleofasciculaceae; genus Moorena; species Moorena sp. SIO1G6. The sequence goes on along the minus strand of NZ_JAAHFZ010000055.1, from coordinate 27,248 downwards.
GTATTCTAAAATCCTGGCTAAAGAGTTTCCCTTTGCTAATGAATTGAACTCTACTGCCCGTCAGGCTGCCTCTGAGAGGGCATGGTCATCGATTGTTCGCTTCTACGATAATTGCAAGAAAAAAGTCCCAGGTAAAAAGGGTTTTCCCAAGTTCCAAAAACATGCTCGGTCTGTCGAATATAAGAAGTCAGGATGGAAATTATCCCCTGACAAGAAATCAATAACGTTCACGGACAAGAAGGGGATCGGAAAGCTTAAGCTCAAAGGTACCTGGGATTTATGGCGCTTCGACAAAAAGCAAATCAACCGAGTTCGGATAGTTAAGCGAGCTGATGGGTACTACGTTCAATTTTGCGTTGCAGTTAACGTAAAAGAGGAAATAGAGTACACAGGTGAGATGATTGGGCTGGATGTAGGACTTAAAGAGTTCTATACAGATTCCAATGGTCACTCCGAACCAAATCCCCGATTTTATAGAAAAGGGGAGAAACGCTTAAAGTTTTATCAACGTCGAGTTTCTCGAAAAAAGAAAGGCTCATCCAATCGCAGGAAAGCGGTTAACAGATTAGGCAGGCAGCACCTTAAAATAAGTAGGCAACGTGAAGAACATGCTAAGAGACTGGCACGTTGCGTAATCCGGTCTAACGACCTGGTCGCCTACGAAGATTTAAGAGTTAAAAACCTGGTTAAAAACCACTGCCTTGCTAAGTCTATTAATGACGCTGGTTGGTATCAATTCAGGAAATGGTTGGAGCACTTTGGGACTAAGTTAGGCAGGGTAACTGTCGCAGTAAACCCCGCCTATACCAGTCAAAACTGCTCTGAGTGTGGCGAAACTGTCAAGAAATCCTTATCTACTAGAACTCATGCCTGTAAATGTGGGTGTGAACTTGACAGAGACCATAATGCCGCTATCAATATCCGAAATCGAGCCATAAGTACGACGGGGCACGTCGGAACTTGGGTCATAGACCCGAAGGCTTCAGGAGATCTGACCTCTACTGTTCTTGGTTCCGGCCAGGTTCAGCAAGTCGGGTCGTTGATTGAAGAATCCCCGCGCCTTTAGGCCGGGGAGTGTCAACAAAACCCTTTGAAACCCCATGATCCGGTGCAATATATGAATACTGTAGACTATCTCCGGATTAGCTTGATTGACCGCTGCAACTTCCGTTGTCAGTACTGTATGCCTCAAGGAGCAGAGCTTGACTATATCCTACGGCAAGAATTACTCACTGATCAAGAACTGCTGACTCTGGTCAAGGAGGTGTTTATCCCGGTCGGATTTAGAAAGTTTCGCCTCACGGGAGGTGAACCCCTATTGCGTCCAGGTGTAGTGGAGTTAGTCAGAGCGATCGCATCTTTACCGGAAACACAAGATTTAGCGATGACTACCAATGCCTTTTTACTGGCTGGTATGGCAAAGGAACTCTACCAGGCGGGTTTACGGCGGATTAATATTAGTCTGGACTCCCTCAATCGAGAGACATTTGACAAAATTATCGGCAATCGGGGACGTTCGCGCTGGGAACAGACTTGGGAAGGGATAAAAGCTGCCCATCAGGTTGGATTTGACCCGTTAAAGCTGAATGTGGTGGTAATTCCAGGAGTTAATGACCAGGAAGTGCTGGATTTAGCTGCTCTAACCATTCACCGCTCCTGGCACGTTAGATTTATCGAGTTTATGCCCATCGGGAACTCCCAGCTATTTGGTCAGCGGGCGTGGGTACCTTCGGAAGAATTACGGCAACGGATTCACTTACGCTGGGGTTTGATAGAATCCAGTGTCCGGGGTAATGGCCCAGCTGATGTGTTCCAGATTCCTGGTGCCAAGGGCACCCTGGGATTTATTAGTCAGATGTCAGAATGTTTTTGCGATCGCTGCAATCGGATGCGTCTATCTGCTGATGGTTGGCTGCGTCCCTGCCTACTTAATGAACAAGGTCAAGTTGACTTAAAAACTGCTCTACGCAGCGGCGTTGATACCGCTGACTTAAGAGAGCAGGTCAGACAGTTGCTGATGATTAAACCAGAAATCAATTTCAAGGAGAGAGACTCTGGTATCGATGGTTCATATACAAGGACGATGTCACAAATCGGCGGATAGTTTTTTAGGTTGCAGGTTAGCAGGTTAGCAGGTTGAAGGTTAGTCAAGTTGAAGGTTGAAGGTTAGTCAAGTTGAAGGTTGAAGGTTAGTCAAGTTGAAGGTTGCAGGTTAGTCAGGTTGAAGGTTGCAGGTTAGTCAGGTTGAAGGTTCCAGGTTACAGGTTAGCAGGTTAGCAGGTTACAGGTTACAGGTTAGCAGGTTCCAGGTTATAACCTTCAACCTACCCTACAGGAACGCCACAGGCGAACAACCTGTTAACTTTCAACCGTTGTCAACCTTCAACCTGTTAACTTTCAACCGTTGTCAACCTTCAACCTGTTAACTTTCAACCGTTGTCAACCTTCAACCTGTTAACTTTCAACCGTTGTCAACCTTCAACTCGGGTTAGACTTTCCTGGAGTAGTACTCAACCACCAGTAGCTCGTTAATTTGTAATGCCACCCATTCCCGATCAATAATCCCATTCACCTTCCCGGTGAAGGTGTTCTTATCAAACTCTAAATGGCTAGGAAGGTTTGCTAAGCCAGGAAATTCCAAGTTACGTTCTACTAGACGGCGGGATTGATCACGGTTTCTAACCGCAATCACATCGCCAGGGCGACACTGATAGCTAGGAATATTGACTACTGTACCATTTACTGTAACATGACCGTGACTCACGAGCTGACGAGCCGCTGGGATGGTACCTCCCATACCCATGCGGAAGACTGTGTTATCCAGTCGCATTTCTAGCAGTTGCAGCAAAGCTTGTCCAGTGGAACCGGTGGCTCGACGAGCTTTACGGACATAGCGAATTAACTGCTTTTCAGTCACTCCGTAGTTATAGCGCAGTTTCTGCTTTTCTTCGAGACGGATCGCATATTCTGAGCGTTTCCGACGGTTTTGACCATGTTGACCTGGGGGATAGGCACGGCGCGGCGTTTTACGACTTAAACCGGGCAAATCACCCAGACGGCGAACGACCCGCAGACGCGGGCCTCTATATCGAGCCATATAACTTCCTCTTTACTATTTTGTGTACTATCTTGACTAAAGATTTCCCAAAACTATTATCATACAATTTATTAGGGCCGTGGGCATAAGGAAATTGCCATGGGGAAGATTCCGGGCAGGTGTTAGCTCAATAGCCCTATCTACGGGAATTTCCATAGTGCAAACCACCTGAGAAGGTCAGCTATCAGCATTCAGCTATCAGCATTCAGCATTCAGCGATTGGCCTGTGGCCACGGTACTGTTCGCGCAGCGTGCGCGTAGCGCAATCGGTGCTTTTAGGTGCGACCCGTGGCGAATTTAATAATTAGATGCGGAAAGCGCACCTTTGAATAAAATAAGCTGACCGCTCAATGATTATGACACAACTACCATAAATAATCACTTCTAGGGTTATATCATGTCCGGATAATTAGTGATAAAAAACCATCTCCGATTAAACCTTATTCCTTTACTTGTGCCACATGCCTTCGATTGGGCCAAGGGTGTAAGTATTCAACCGGACATGATATTAGTGACCCAGGACGTAAGTAAAAATCAGCGGAGCTACAATTGATGCATCCGATTCAATCACGTAACTAGGGGTGTCCGTATCAAGTTTGCCCCAACTAATCTTTTCACTAGGTAGTGCGCCACTGTAGGAACCGTATGAGGTGGTACAATCGCTAATTTGGGCGAAGTAACTCCACAACTTACAGTCTTCCTTGAGATCCTGGTGGATCAGTGGCACAACGCAGATGGGAAAATCTCCAGCAATTCCACCCCCAATTTGAAAGAACCCCATGGAAAAATCTCTAGTATTTTCCTGATACCAATTCACAAGAAATACCATCAGCTCCAGACCGCTCCGCACAACATTCAAGCGACTGATATTGCCTTTGATAACTTCAGAAACAAAGGAATTTCCCAGAGTTGAATCCTCCCATCCAGGAACAAAAATAGGAATTTGTTTCTGCCATGCTGCCATCACCCATGAGTCACAAGGATCAATTTCATAAGAGTCTTTAAGCTCTTGACTTTCAATAAGTTGATAAATGAACTCGTATGGGAAAAAGCTTTTGCCAGATTGATCAGCTGCTTGCCACAGTTTCACCATATGCCGATCAATTTTCCTCATCGCTTCTTCTTCAGGGATACAGGTATCAGTAACTCGATTCATACCGGACTCAAAAAGAACCTTTTCCTCTTCTGGTTTCAGTGAACGATAATCCGGTACTCTCTTATATTGAGAGTGGGCAACCAGATTGAAGATATCCTCTTCAAGATTCGCTCCGGTACAGCAAATGGCATGTACCTTGTCTTGGCGAATCATTTCAGCCAGAGAGATACCCAGCTCTCCTGTACTCATGGCACCAGCCATAGTCAGAAACATTTTATTACCAGATTCCAGGTGTTTCACCCATCCTTCAGCCGCCTCAACACACACAGCTGCATTAAAGTGTCGAAAATTTCTCTTCATGAACTCTCGAATCATAGTTTTTCCTCCAATAGTGGGTCTTACAGTTGAGTACTTTACAGAACTATAGATAAACGTTTTAGAAACAGCAGAATCACCCATTGATAAAATGGTAAAAAAACGGAAGCAGCAGTTAGTTAACAGCCTTGATTAAAAACCTGCTAGTGCGAACTTGAACTCTCCCTCAGTTAAAGCAGGAAGAAAACAAGCTAGGAGATCAAGTCTTCATATAATTTAAAACATAGTACCGTTGGCTCCGGAGCAAAACTCCCAGGGCTGACTTTGACTATACTTAAGCCTTGATGCAGTCTCTCAGGGGGAAGCAGCTAGGGTTTTTTTCACCACCAAACACTGCTATAAAATCCTGATCTAGTAAACTAGCTTTTGACGTTTATGATTCCTCGCCACAAATTTCGTAGACAAGGAAAATAACGCCCCTAAGTTGTTTTTATCCCCGCCGCTTGTACACAAGGGGTTTCAACTGCGTTTGAGATCAAGAAATGCCTGATCACCAGCAACGGTTCTCTATTTGGTGTTGTTTTTAACAATTATCACAATCTCTTATTGTATATCAATCCGGTAACACCTGTCTTGAAGGTCACTGGTGGAGCGGACAGGGAAATAAGTGACCTCCCTCATCTGGCGTTGCTTTTGTTGTAGGATGATTGAAGGGAATGGACAGCTAGTAAGTGTTTTGCTATGGTTAGTCTAAAATCTAGAGTAGAATCGGCTGTGGGTTTGAGGCACTGATTGCCTGTTCATCCACTACTCCTACCTCAGTCCTGATACAATTAACGCCATGACAGACTTGATTAGTGAAATTTTAAGTAAAGTAGGGTCAGTTGCTCCTCAAGTACCGCCATACTTTGAGTCCCTAGAAACCTACGCTGTTAAGAAAGTTTCCGATGCTGACACTATTGATGTGATTGATGCCTCCGGAGAAGACATTACAGTGCGGTTCGTTTACATTGATGCACCAGAAACTCCTAAGGGGTGGGGTTACAAAAAACTTGAGGATAAAAATCAGGACAATGCGTTCTATCAAAGTCAATTTAAGTGGGGCAACGAAGGGAAAGACTGGGTCAAACAGTTGGTAGAAGAAAACAGGAATAAAGTTAAATTGAGAATTACCGACATCGACACTCGCTACAATCGTAGAATTGGCGAAGTTTACTTATTGGATGGCACGTTTATTCAGCATAGTTTAGTAAAAGAAGGATTAGCACTGATTTATTACGATTATTTTAGTAAGTGCCCTCGTGAGATGGCTATTTCCCTTCTGTTGGCAGAGGCAGATGCGGAACGCCAAGGAAAAGGGTTATGGCAAGAACCGAAGTCCGGATTTATCGAGCCTTGGTTGTTTCGTCCCCTTAAGAAAAAGCAAAAAGCCCTACTTGCAGACCCAGATGAATATCAGCAGCTTACAGAAAAAATTCAAACCCTCTGTGAAGACCTAGAAGCTGGAAATCTTACTAAAGATCAGTTTGAGGATACCTTTAAGCAGACGCTGAAGTAATATAGCAGTTCTCAATTGGTTGAGGTACTTTTGTTCTGGGTTTTAGGGAGTAGGGAGTAGGAAGTAGGGAGTAGGGTTAAGAACATTGAATGTAGGTCATATAGCCATTGGCAGATAAGTTAATTAATAAAATTGGACAAAAAAGATACAGTCCACTTATATATTGGCAATAATCAATACTTAGGTTGAATGCCAAGTGCTCTATTCCCTATTCCCTATTCCCTATTCCCTATTCCCTATTCCCTATTCCGAAGTTACCTAAAAACTTTTATATCCAAAATATTAGCATAATTAAGGGCAAAAAAAGGATTAACTTAGAAACCGCTCCAGCTCCAGATGTAGTATAAATTGATATTACCAGTAGTTCTATGAACCGTTTGGCAGTATAGCACTACGCATTAAGATTAGGACATTTATAAACTCCGAAACCTAGTCCTAGCTTACTTTTGAATTCTGACTTCTCACTTCTGACGCTAAGCGTAGCGCTATATATGCCGAGTTAGGGGTTTCAGAAGTTTGGCATTATGATGGTGAATCTTTTGAGATTTATCAGTTACGAGATCGAGAATATAGTCAATAAAGTTTGGCTTTTCCTGGTTTACCTATAGGGGAAATTGAGGGATTTTTAGCAGAGGTGGACACCAAAGATTATTTGCAGTTGGTAGCAGAATTTCGGAATTGGGTGAGGAAGGGTTAAACTCGTCTAAATTCTCAACATCCCCTTTGAGATCAGAAGATGTTGAGGAACGTTTCTAAAGCATTAGATTGCAGAGTCTAAGCAACCGTGCCAGTAATAGAGTATTGTCCTAAGCTGCCGTAATCACTGTATCCGGTAGCTAAGTTTCCTTGACCCGTACCATCAATGCTTAGATAATACTGCCCTGGACTGAGATCAAGATTAAAGCTAGCGGACAGAGAACCGATGGGATTAGAAGAGCTAATCAGTTGACCGGAAGCATTATATAGCTTAGCCAGAATGTCTAAATTAGGTCCTCGCTCAAAAGGCTTAATATCTAGGGCTATGTTGCCCGTTGTTGAATTGAACTCAAACCAGTCAATGTCGTTATTTTTTTCAATGATGCCATAATTTTCCACCTGACCATCATTGATCGATAGCGCTGCTGCACTGGTTAGCTGGTTACTATAATCGTCCCGGCGATAGCCAAAACCATTTTGCCCAGTGATGATGTCTAGGTCATCTTCTTGGTTGCTGGCACCGGTATACTCACCTTTGCTCCATTGACTGAGATTTCGATCGTTGCCCTCTCCCATAATAGGAGCCCACCCGGTTTCGACACTGCCATTGCCATGACCATAGTAGTAGTCGTTGGTGGAATCACCCTCATGAGACAAACCCAAGGTATGACCTACCTCATGGCTAATAGCTTCAGCCACCGATTTCTCACTGCCTCCAGCGCGATTCTCTGAAAAAATAAAGGCGGGGGTATCACTGTCCCAGTTGAATGAATCCATATAAGCCAAACCACCGGTACCTTTTTGATACCAGGAACCATCTCCCCCAATGACAACGCGAATGCCCCATTGGGAATCACTACCGCTGGTTTTTTTGAGTTGGTCATCGGAAGGTTGGGCAGTAGTCACATTCACATCAAAGGGACTAAAGTCTTCTGCCACCCGTTGCCAAATGCGCCAAATAGTCTCTCTCTCAGCAGTGGAGAAATTGGAAGTATTCCCATCCGTGTCATAGGCAGGGGTCACAATGGAACTCCCGAAGTTCTTGTTCCATGAGGTACCTGTGGTAGTATGACCATCAAAGTCAAGGTAGATAATGTGGTCTGCCTCTAAGTTACTGTTGAGGGAAAAGACTTGGTTCGGGCTCAAGGGCTGATAGGTATTTGGTTTGCTAGTTCCAGACAACTCTAAATTATAGGAAACAATTCCATTGCTACTAGGAGCGTAGCGTTTTACCTGGGCAAAGTAAGTGCCACTGGTAGCACTGTAGTTGATAACATCGTTAGCATTGCCACCCTGTAAAGAGCTAGCCACTTGTTGGTCGCCCAAGTCAAAGATGCCATTGTTGTTAGTGTCCCGGTAGAGTCTGAGGTTAGCATCATCTCCCGCACTGATATTGTGTAGATTTAGGTTAATTTGACGGTTGTTTGAGACCCTAAACTTAAACACATCAGTGGCGTCTGAGGTAGTGAGTGTGTACCGATTGCGGCTGATGGGATTGCCGCTGAAAGTGCCTAAATTGAAAGTACCCATGATTAACTACTTGTTTCTTTTCTGTGAAAAGCACTGTAAATTAGCCCAAAAACTGGATTTTACTGGCGCTTTCCTACATCTACAGGGTAATAAACCACACCTAGTTTTTTAAGATTTGTAAGCAAAGTTTATCAGCTCTTAATTTTGAACGAAATTAGCTGAATTATCACAGCGGTCAGAGCTGATTGGTAAAAGAAGCTATAACCATGGCGCTGAAAGGCTTTCAATAATTCGGGCGCTTGTGCACGCCCTGTTCCCGGAAATCCATGTCTGTCAAAGGATTTGAGCTCTTTATATTTACTTTATAAATTAGCTCTGCTGGATTACTCTAAATTCTCAACATCCCCTTTGAGTCCGGAAAATGTTGAGGCAATGTTGAGGAAAGTTTCTAAGCCTAGTCGCTCTAAAGCCCAACGGTCAACTCTCCTACTATAGCTATAGTGGTCTACCGGATCCTAACAACTTTCATAATCAGGGTGCGGAAAAGGTTATTTAAAACGGTTGGAATCAATACCATAATATCTTCTATGGTCAGCCAGGTTTATAGCTTATAATCCCCTCTTTCAAATAGTTTTAAATCATAATTATTACTTTTCAATTGTTCAATAAAAGTAGATCCTTGAGTTTCAGTAAGTTCATGTAGGGTGGGCAGTGCACCAGACAGATCAGATCAGCTGTTAATAGGCTTGATAGGCACTGCCCACCTAGGATTCATGACTGTGAAGTTTGAACTTTGAAGTTTGAAGTTTGAACTTTCAACTTTCAACTTTCAACTTTCAACAAACGTTCAGACTGCCATGCCCCGTTCCACAGCGGGTCGCTGCTGCATTGTCTCGACCCAGCGTTTGAGGTGGGGATGGTTATCTAGGGTGACTCCCAAATAGTCATAGGCAGCTACCCAAGGATAGGTAGCTATGTCGGCAATGGAGTAATCTCCAACAATGAATTCTTGTTTTGCTAATTGCTGATCTAAGACACCAAACAGACGTAGGGTTTCTTTTTCATAGCGATCGATAGCATAGGGAATCTGTTCTGGAGCAAAGCGTCGGAAGTGACTCAGTTGACCAAACATTGGTCCAACGCTTGCCATCTGGAACATCAACCATTCAATCACTTGTATTCTTGCTGCTGTATCGGTTGGCAACAACTTGCCTGTCTTTTCTGCTAAATAAATTAGGATTGCTCCTGACTCGAAAACTTTTATACCAGTATCCTGGTCAATGATAGCAGGAATTTTACTATTGGGATTGATTGCTACATATTCGGGAGTAAACTGTTCTCCCTTTGCTATGTTAATTGTGTGAACGGTGTAGGGAAGTCCTACTTCTTCGAGCATGATAGCAGGTTTGCGTCCGTTAGGCGTGGAAAAGGTATATAGATCAATCATGATTATTTTATAGGAACTCTCAATTGGGTGATGGACTTTATTTCTGGATTTTAGGGAGTAGGGAGTAGGGAGTAGGGAGTAGTGGTAATAAATTAAATTTACCTGATAAGTATGCTCAACAGTATGAGCAACGCGCTGATCTAAATTCCTCCCTGAATTTCTCCCTGATTTTATCTAAGTGCGTGCCACAATTTTTGACTCTATAAAGGTAATTTGTAATGGGCAATTAGCTATTACCAATAAAGTTTTCCCGATTACCCATTACCGATTACCCATTATCCGAGAATCGTTATCACATCCTTAAACATAAATGAGATTAGTTAGGGCATTAATTTTGTCAACTAGAGTCGGTTTACGCACAAGACCTTCCAACCGCTCAACTACTTTACCTTGGTTGAATAAAAATAGGGAAGGAATTGCTTCAATGTGATAGTGGCTGGCTAGTTGTTCGTAGTCATCAACATTTAATTTGCCTACTTTGACAACCCCATCAAATTCTGTGGCTAATTCAGTGACGATTGGATTCATTACCCGACAAGGTCCACACCATGGTGCCCAAAAATCTACTATGACTGGAATGGAACTGTTGAGGATTTCGGTTTCAAAGTTATCGTCATTTAGGGTAATATATTTGGCTGTTTCTGACATAGTTTAATTCCTCCTAAACTAGGAATGATTGTTGAGTGTTGACTGACAGTTATCAGCTATCAGCGCGTCGCGTATCAGCTTAAGCGCTACGCCCACGCTACTTGAGGTGCTATCAGCTATCAGCTTAAGCGCTACGCCCACGCTACTTGAGGTGCTATCAGCTATCAGCTATGAGTCATTGACCGTAGGCCAGGCTAATTGAGGTGCTACTTGAGGTGCTAATGCGCTACGCCCACGCTACTTGAGGTGCTTTTGAATAAAACAGGTAAGCATTGGTTTAATCTGAGTTACTTGAGCTTTTAGCTGACGGCTGACGGCTGACGGCTTAATGCTTACGATTTTTATTGAGCTACTTATACCGCTACAGCCAGGGTTTGTAATGCGCTGACAATCTCTTCTGGGTCAAGTCGCTTGGTGTAATCTAGGTCAACTAAGGCATGGGTGATGGTTCCATCGGGATTAATTACATAGGTGGCGGCAATGGGTAATTCAAAGGTTTCATCACCGTTGTGGGCAGGTAAATCAATGCCAAAGTTTTGGTAAACTGGTCGGAGTTCTTCTGGTACGGTAAAGACTAGACCAAACTCTTTGGCAATCTTATTCCCAACATCGCTTAGTACTTCAAAGGTTAGGTGGTTTTTCTCTGTAGTGGACAGGGAATTATCGGGAGTTTGAGGGGAAATAGCGACTAGGGTTGCACCTAATTTCTGAATTTGTGGTAAGATTTGCTGCAATGCTCGTAATTCTAGGTTGCAGTAAGGACACCACTGACCCCGGTAGAAGGAAATGACTACGGCTCCGGTGGCTAGTAGGTCTTGCAATTCTACCAGTTTACCTACGGCATTAGGCAGAGTAAAGTTAGGGGCTTTGTCGCCAACATTGAGGCTATTGTCTACAATGCCAGAATTAGCGAGGTCTTCCCCTGCTTTTGCCATGATGAGTTTGGCTTCTTCTGGTTGCTGAGCGCGAAGCTGGGTATTTAGGTTAATCAAGTCTTGGCTTAAGGTCATGATTTACTCCTAGTTAGGTTATATTTGAACAATCGTTCCAATTAAGAGCCAAAAAAATTACTCTGTCAATTTACTGTCTCAATTTACTCTGTCAATCGAGAACGGAAAGTATGACCTTGACAATAGCTCTTAGGGTTTCTGGGTCTGGGTTGACTTTGGAGATAACCCGCAACCCTTGTATACTACTGGTGAAATATTGGGCTAATGCCTGAAGGTCATGGTTGGTTGTGATTTCCCCTTGCTCCCTTGCTGTGGATAAGGCTTTTTTAAAGGCGTTTTCCACTGAGCGCAGATTAGCAGCAATCCGGGATTTAGTCTGTGGATCGTGGGGACACAGTTCAACAGCGGTGTTGGTGAGCAAGCAGCCTCGATGGTCTTTATCGTCTACAGCCCCTTCGATCAGGTTGTAGAAAAAGTCGATAATGGCTTGCTTTGAAGCTGTGGGTGCTTCTAGGGATGCGATCGCATTTTTTACACAGGTATCATTGTAATGAGCGATCGCAGCCATGAATAGGGAACGTTTGTCACCAAAGGTGTCGTATAGACTGCCTCGGTTAATCCCCATGCTTTTGACCAAGTCCTGCATTGAGGTTCCTTCATAGCCATAAAGCCAAAAGGTTTCCATGGCTTTTTCTAGAACATCTTCTGGGTCAAAGGTTTTGTGCCTTGCCATCACCTTTGCTTAACTCGTATCTTTACTATAACAATTCTGGAACGATTGGTCAAGTAATCCAGTTGCTTCGCTGACACTGCTGGGATTTGCAGTAACTATAAGTATGTCATAAATAAATGTAATAATTTGGATGTCAGTGCAGGAGTGGACTATTGAATAACGCAGGTCTCCCGGGCGAACCAGCAAACCTTTCAGAGGTAACAGAGGTAACAGTAGATGATATTCCCGAGGCAGTAAGGGATAGACAAGATATAAAACCCCGGTCTCGTTGGCAGGTCACCTTACTAATTATTGGACTATTAGCAATAGGAGGAATCGCCTTTAGCCTGATTCCAATGGAACCAACTCCTGAAGCTCAGTCCAATCTTACCCCGTCGGGTAAAGCAACATCGACTCAAAGTCAGACAGAAGCTAGTTCACAGGGGAATAATGCTGATAACATTCTGGGACACTTACCCTACTCTGAAGTCTTAAGCTCACAACTGCAACCAATTACCCGCGATGGCCGGATTAAATTGGAGGCTGCAGCAGCTCAGAAATACAAAGCAATGGCAGCCGCAGCAAGAAGACAGGGGGTAACTTTAGTGCCAATTTCCGGTTTCCGTTCTGTGGATCAGCAAAAGTACCTGTTTTTTCAAGTAAAGGAACAGCGAGGACAGGTGGCTAGTAAACGGGCTGAGGTAAGTGCTCCTCCTGGCTACAGTGAGCATCACACTGGTTATGCGATCGATATTGGGGATGCCATGACACCAGCTACCAACCTGAGTCCTGAGTTTGAGAATACGGCAGCCTTTAAGTGGTTGGAAAAGAATGCGGCTTTCTACAGCTTTGAGTTGTCTTTTCCTAGAGACAATCCCCAAGGAATTAGTTATGAGCCTTGGCACTGGAGGTTTGTGGGAGATACCAAGAGCTTGGAAACGTTCTACAAAGGTAAGAAACCTACTCCTCTTCCTCTTCCATCGGAAACACCAAAGTTTGAGGATGAAGTATGAAGTATGAAGGTTAGCTGGTTGAAGGTTAGCTGGTTGAAGGTTAGCTGGTTGAAGGTTAGCTGGTTGAAGGTTAGCTGGTTGAAGGTTAGCTGGTTGAAGGTTAGCTGGTTATCTGGTTGAAAGGCTTGGATACTTGGATGGATCGACAGTAAAAATGGCAATTAATAATTAACAATTAACCAAGTATAATTAATAACTAACTAACAAGTAACCAAGAACAAATGCAACAAATTGCGCTGAATTTAATTGCTATTGGTGTTTTTGGCATGACCCTTTCGGTTTTGCTAGGACCACTGTTGAATATTTCTCCGGCAATCCCTGCGGTAACTACTTTTGGTGTCTTGAGTCTTGTTACTTTAGATGGCTTCAGCTTCCAAGGCAAAGGGTTAACGCTGCTGTTAGATGTATTGGCGAGTACTAATCCTGAACATCGCGGACGCATAATTCGCCATGAAGCGGGTCATTTTCTGGTGGCTTACTTACTTGGTATTCCAATCACTGGTTACACCTTAAGTGCTTGGGAAGCTTTGAAGGAGGGACAACTGGGTAATGGTGGTGTGAGCTTTGATACTGAAGCACTATCGGCTAAGGCTTATAATCTTCGAGAAATGCGATTAACCTTAGATCGATTTTGCACGGTTTGGATGGCAGGGATTGCTGCGGAAACTATAGTCTATGAGAATGTTGAGGGCGGAGCAGAAGACTGCGAAAAACTCCGAGATGCTTTGGAAGGGTTAGGTTTTTCTGGTAGTGAGTACTCAGTGAAAGCACGATGGGCTGAGCGTCAGGCGACTAGTATGATTACTGAACACTGGGAATCTTATGAAGCACTGGTGGCTGCTATGGAAAAACGGGCATCTGTGGCAGAGTGCTGTGAGGTGATTCAGTAACTATAGCGCTTTGGTTAGGGAGTCGGGAGTCGGGAGTCGGGAATCGGGAGTCGGGAATCGGGAAAGAGAAGGAGGTGTGGTAGGTGATCGGAGGTGTGAAGAGAGGGAATTATTATTATAGTTATTAAGGTTTTTCAAAGATACTTAGCACAACGGGTCCGAGGAGATGGTGATGTCCTAAGCATGACAAACCTGCTACCTGGCCAAATTCTTCGCGTTGCTGTGGGCTATAGAAACGAATGCGGTTAGGGGAAATTGGTAAAGACTTTTTTCGCTTTCTCACAGTATAGTCTACTAGGTAATAATGTCCTTTAGGGCGCAAGACCCGACTAACTTCTAAGAAAACTTGTTGAGGATTGAGGTAGTTTGACACTCCCCGCCCTAGAAGAGCGGAGATTCTTCACTCAACGACTCGACTTGCTCAACCAGGTCGGAACCAAGAAGAGTAGAGGCCAAATCTCCTGAAGCGTTTGGATTTAAAATCCAAGTTCCGACGTGCCCCGTCGTACTTATGGCTCTATTTCGGATATTAATGGCGGCATTATGGTCTCTGTCTAGTTCACATCCGCACTTGCAGACATGAGTCCTAGTTGATAGAGACTTTTTCACTACCTCACCACAACTAGAGCAATTCTGGCTAGTATAGGCAGGATTTACTGCAACGGTTATCCTGCCAAACTTTACACCAAAATACTCCAACCATTTTCTGAATTGATACCAACCTGCGTCATTAATAGACTTAGCGAGACAATGATTTTTTGCTAGGTTTTTAACTCTCAAGTCTTCGTAAGCGACCAGATCGTTAGATCGGATTACGCAACGTGCCGGAGACGAAACCTTAGAAGAGTGCAGCCTTACAACAAAACCTGCCACCTTTGATGCATAGCCTACCAACTATAAAGGCTGCACTCTTCTTGCGGTAACTTCTAACCAGTCTCTTAGCATGTTCTTCACGCTGCCTACTTATTTTGAGATGTTGCCTTCCTAGTCTATTAATGGCTTTCCTGCGATTGGATGAGGCTTTCTTTTTTCGAGAAACCCGACGCTGATAAAATTTTAGGCGTTTTTCTCCTGTCCTGTAAAAGCGGGGATTTGGTTCACTGTGTCCTTCAGAATCTGTATAGAACTCCTTGAGTCCTACATCTAGTCCGATAGTCCGGCCAGTTGTGTTTAGATCTTCTTTGACCTCGACTGCAATGCAGAACTGGACATAGTAACCATCAGCTCGACGAATTATCCGAACCCGATTAATTTGCTTCTTGTCGAAACGCCACAAGTCCCAGGTACCTTTGAGTTTAAGCTTTCCGATCGCGAAGCGTGACCGAAGGTCAATCCCTTTTTTGTCTGTGAACGTTATCGATTTCTTGTCAGGAGCTAATTTCCATCCTGATTTTTTGTATTCGACAGAACGACCACATTTTTGGAATTTCGGAAAGCCTTTTTTTCCTGGCACCTTTTTCTTGCAGTTCTCGTAGAATCGACCAATCGATGACCATGCCCTTTCAGACGCAGCCTGACGGGCTGTAGAGTTTAGTTTGTTAGCAAAGGGGAACTCTTTGGCTAGTATCTTAGAGTATTTACTAAGGTCATTTTTGCCCGTGCCTTTATTGTCCATCCATAAACGAATACAGCTATTTCTTATGAACCTAACAGTCCGAATAGCTTCGTTTATAGCTGAATATTGAGATGGCTTACCCTTGGCTTTCAACTCTAATACTATCATTGACATTTGGTCACGATACGCGAAGAAAATTAACCTACTTTTGAAACACTTTTATATTATTACAATTCATCTAAAAGTGTCAATATTAACCTAATAAAAAGCCGTCCTATAAGGACGGGGCTTTAAACCCAATATTTTTGGTAAAAGCTGATGGTATTAAAGACTGCTTCAAATTCCCTGTCAGCAAAGGGGAGAGATTCAGCATTGCCTTTTCTATAGATTATTCGCTGCCGATGCTGGTTTTGCTGTCGGGCTTGAGCGAGCATTTTAGTAGATAAATCTACCCCAGTGCCTCGAAGATTGGGAAACTCTTGAGCAAGACGATTCAGTAAACGACCTGTGCCACAGCCAAGATCTAATACATTGGGCTGATTTGTGAGTTCTACAAACTCTAACAGTCGTTTATGGAGTGCTTGATAAAATACTGTGGTGAACAGGATGTCGTAGTTTGGTGCCCACAGATCAAAGAACTTTTCTTTTGTGCTAAAAAAATTACTAGTCATTATCAAGGTTGAAGGGTTGTTCGCTTAGCGTGGCCTTTTGGCCAAGGTTGAAGGGTTGTTCGCCAAAGGCGTTTGGTGTAGGGTAGTTTGAATGGTAAAATGGTAGAAGAGGGAGCAAGTTTAATGATTAATAAAAAAATTAGTCTTGAGTAAGTTGAAAATTTACCCCCTCGTAAATATCTTGAAAAGAAACGCTTAACTCTAAGGAGTTTAGAGAAATAACGGAATTTTCTGATTCATACTCAGTGAACTGCCATTGATTGGTAGCAGTTTTATTATATTGCAGTAGACGATACTCACTTTGTTCGATTAGAATATAGTCTTTGAACTCTGAGATGGAACGATAGTATAAAAACTTATCACCTTGGTCATAGTTTTTAGTAGAGTTTGATAAAACTTCGACAATTAACATCGGGTTCGTTACTGTAGTTGTACCCTTACCTGTGTAAACTGGTTCACCCTGAATCACCATAACATCTGGATAGGTATACTGACGGTAACGAGGTATCCACAAACGTACATCACCAATGTAAACTTTGTACTGTTTTCCCTTTAATCCGAGTTTAAAAAGGGTAGCAATATTAAGGGCAATTTGATTATGATTGGTAGTGCCACCAGTCATTGGTATAATTTCTCCATCCCGATATTCACTCTTGTATTCTGCTGTTTCTTCTAGTTTTAAATAGTCTTCTGGAGAATAATATTTGGGTTCAGATATTAGTTGCATAGGTATTTAAAATTTGCTTTTGTTATTCTGTTTACCGTAAGTAGAATTATTAGTTGTTAATCATCGTATTGCCTTTTGCCTTTTACCTGAAGCAAGCTAGGTACCTAGCGCCAAATTTTGATGGTGTTGTCGAAACTACCACTGGCAAGAGTTCTGTTATTCGGACCAAAAGCAAGAGCATGAATGGTGTCTGAATGACCGTTGAGAGTGCCAATTTCTTGAGTTGTATCAACATCCCATAGCTTTATAGTAGTATCTGCACTACCACTAGCAAGGATTTTGCCACTACGGTCAAATGCGATCGCATAAACCCAACCATTATGTCCGTGAAGGGTGGTGATTTCCTGGGCAGTGCTAATATCCCAAAGCTTGATAGTACCGTCAGCACTAGCACTGGCTAGGGTCTGTCCATCGGGAGTGAACGCGATCGCAAGCACCTGGTCTGAATGCCCTTCAAAGGTGTGAATTTCCTGACCACTTAAAGCATCCCACAGCTTGATGGTAGCGTCAGCACTACCACTAGCAAGGATTTGGCCATCTGGCCTAAAGGCTACTGAATGAATCAATGATGAATGTCCGGTCAGAGTAGTGAGCTGCTTTAGGGTGCGAACATCCCATAGCTTAATGGTGCGATCACTAGCGCCACTGGCAAGGTGGTATCCTTGGGGGTGAAAGGCAATGGAATTCACCTCACCCGAATGCCCTGTGAAGGTGAAAATCTCTTTACCATTACGGACATTCCAGAGTTTGATGGTCTCGTCAGCGCTACCGCTAGCAACACTCTTTCCCTGAGGACTAAATGCCACAGCACGCACTTCAGCGGAATGCTTAGAAAACCAACCTCCAAAGGTAAGGATTTCCCAGGCTGTTTTCAACTCCCACAACTTGATAGTTTTGTCCCTACACCCACTGGCTAGAGTACGTCCATCAGGGCTAAAGGCTACAGAATAAATTTCATCGGAATGACCGTTGAGAGTGGTTGCTGCAAAAACGATAATCCTGGGATTACCTCTTGGTGGCCGAGAGTTGCTTGTTACATTAGTTTTACCAGTTTTACCAGTTTTACCAGTTTTACCAGTAGATTGGGGAGTTTGTTGATTACGGTGGAATTGCCCCCAGGTCAGACCAGCTTCGGTTTCTTGGGTGATTCCTAAATCGTCCATCACTGCGATCGCGGATTGATACCTGAGCTTGATGGAACTCTGAATCATTTTGTCGAGAATCCGACTCAATTGTCTACTGACGGGATTATGGAGCAAAAAATCCCGCCAGACAAAGCCATTTTCCATCGGATCGTATAAATTAAATGGCTGAGTTTGGGTCAATAAATGAATGCAGGTGACCCCTAAACTATAGATGTCACTGGCAAATACTGCTTTACCAAAGATTTGTTCCGGGGCCGCATAACCAGCACTACCAATAGTTGTGCCAGTTTTGGCTAAGGTAGTGCGTGTGGCATACTTGGCTGCACCAAAATCTACCAATACCAGGTCTGGGGGAGTGATAATGCCTTGGCCAGCACTGGGGCGGAGGATACCACGACGAATGATATTCTCTGGCTTGATATCCCGATGAATTACCTTACCTTGGTGGATAAAGTTGAGCACTGGTAACAACTGACTCAGGAGTCTACGAATCTGACTTTCTCGGAATGGTTCAGTTGCTGCCAACTCTTGAGCTAAATTTTGCCCATGGATAAATTCCTGCACAATGTACCAGTGATGATCTTGTTCAAAATGGGCGAAGAGTTCAGGAATCTGGGGGTGTTTGCCCAACTGTTCCAAGCGCAAGGCTTCCTGGTGAAATAATCGAGCAGCTCTGGTAGGATAATTGTTACCTTGATTGTTAGCTTGATTGTTAGCTTGATTGTTAGCTTGATTATTACCTTGGGGGTAAAACTGCTTAATCACACAGTAGGATTTAGAGGCTTTTCCCTCGTCGATGGCCAAAAGGGTTCTGCCAAAGCCTCCTGCTGCAATCAGCTTAATAGCTCGGTATTGCTGTCCTAACAAGAGTTTAGTGCCGCAAGTTTGGCAAAACTTGTTGCCATCAGGATTGTAAGGCTTAGGACAGTTGGGATTGAGACAGTAGCTCACAGAAACAACTGGTTAGATTACTTGTGTAAGCATTCAGCCGTCAGCTGTCAGCCGTCAGCTAATCAAGGGGAGGTAGTAAACAAGCTTACGGGCTGGTACGGCTGCTTGAAAATCTCTGCTAGTCTTACTGATCCGACCCCGTCCAGTTAAAGCCCCTGATAGCACCTCAAGTACCGTGCGCGTAGTGCATCAGCTGATACGCGACACGCTGATAGCTGAATACTTACTTACTTGTATTGTTTCATAACCCAGAAATAGGTTTAAAATTCCGTAATCGCAACGCATTAGTTACCACAGATACTGAACTAAATGCCATCGCTGCACCAGCAATAATGGGATTGAGTAACCAGCCAAAGATCGGGAATAACACACCAGCCGCAATCGGAATTCCTAATACATTGTAGATAAAGGCAAAAAAGAGGTTAGTGCGAATAGTGCGGAAGGTAGCACGACTTAGTTGAATGGCTGTAATGATGCCTTGTAAATCTCCCGAGATTAGGGTAAGGTCAGAGGCTGCGATCGCAACATCAGTACCTGTACCAATGGCAATTCCCACATCTGCTTGAGCCAGAGCTGGGGCATCATTAATTCCATCCCCTACCATGGCTACAGTTTTGCCTTCTTTTTGGAGAGTGGAGATCATGCTAGCTTTTTGATCTGGTCGGACTTGAGCAAATACCCGATGGATGCCAACCTCGTTTGCGATCGCATCAGCAGTTTGTTGATTATCTCCGGTTAGCATTACTACCTCTAATCCCAACCGCTTCAAGGCTTTCACCACCTCAGCTGAAGCAGGTTTTAGGGCATCAGCAATGCCCACAATGCCTTCAACTTTACCATCAACTGCGATCCAAACTACCGTTTTACGGCTCGCCTCCCAATCCCCCTGATAGTCTGCTAAAGACCGATCCGGTTGCACCGTCACATCTGTGTCAATCCCTAATTCTTCCATCCATCGTTTTGTCCCAATCTGCACCAATCTCTTGCCCTTGAGCCCATCATCTGTCGGTTCGGAAGAGAAGAAGGGATGATCATGATCAACAATTGCCTGTACCCCACTGCCAGCAACAGCAGTAAAATTCTCTGGTGTTGGTAACTGCAATCCTATTCCCTGAGATTGGGCATAGCGCACCACTGCTTCAGCTAAGGGATGTTCCGAATGACTCTCTACCACTGCCGCTAGTTGCAACAAGTTGATTTCATTGCTGCCGGTAAAGCTGCCCAGTTCTGAGGAGGAGTCATAGATGCCTCCAACTGTAATAAAATCCGTTACCGTAGGTTTCCCTTCCGTTAGGGTTCCGGTTTTATCTAGGACGATGGTTTGCAGTTGATGAATCAATTCCAGACTTTCGGCATTTTTAATTAAAATCCCGTTTTCTGCGCCTTTACCAGTCCCTACCATCACTGCCGTTGGAGTAGCTAGACCTAAAGCACAGGGACAAGCAATGACTAACACCGCCACCATATTAATCATCGCTAGGGTAGGATTTCCTGTGGTCATCCACCAAACTCCAAAGGTGACCATTGCGATCGCAATCACTACCGGCACAAACCAACCTGTCACCTGATCCGCTAAGGTTTCAATCGGTGCTTTAGACCCTTGAGCCTGGTGTACTAACTTAACAATCTGTGCTAGTACAGTATCTTTCCCGACCCGAGTCGCCTGGAACTGGAAGCTACCGGTTTTATTAATGGTTGCTCCAATCACTTCATCCCCTGGCTGTTTCTTGACCGCAACACTTTCTCCTGTGACCATGGCCTCATCTACAGTAGAAGCCCCTTCCATAACTATGCCGTCTACCGGAATAGTTTCTCCTGGACGCACTAATACCACATCCCCAACTTGCACCTGGGCCAAGGGAATATCCTGGGCTTGACCATGGCGAATCACACGAGCCGTTTTAGCTTGTAATCCCATCAACTTACGAATTGCTTGAGATGTCTGTCCTTTAGCCCGGTGTTCCAGCAATCGCCCTAGCAAAATCAGGGTAATCACTACAGCAGTGGTTTCATAGTACACAGGGAGAGTGAACCCTTGGGGTAGGAAAGATTTCAAAACAACCGGGGGCAACACTGTGGGAAACAGAGAATAGACATAGGCAGCACTAGTCCCAAGGGTGACTAAGGTATTCATATCTGCTGTTTTGTGTTTCCAGGCTTTCCATGCTCCAATCAAAAAGGACTGTCCACACCAAAACAGAACCGGTGTGGTTAATACCAGTTGTAGCCAAGGGTGATGTAACCAAGATGGAATCCACGGAATAGATAATCCTGTCATCATCGGTAGTGAACCAATCACTAAGACAGTACTGATCACAGCACCGACAATGAATTTTCGTTTTAGGTCAAGGGTTTCCGCTTGACGTTGCGATTCGATATCATCAGGCTCATCACTGATCTCCTCGATCGGGTAAGCTTGGTAGCCAGCATCACTGATTACCTGTTGAATCAGTTTGGTTAGTTGCTGGTTAGTTTTTTGGGGGTTAGTTTCCTCGGTATTGTAGGTAATACTAGCTTCTTCTGTACCAAAATTGACGCTGCACTCTACCACACCTGGAACGGCTTGAATCACCGTTTCAATGCGTCTGGCGCAACCAGCGCAGCTCATTCCTTGTAAACGAAAGTTTTGTTGTTTCATGATTGACCCTCACCCTACAGTTAAAGGATAAACTCTCTAGTTTAGTGGAGAGTCAAGGGGATAAGTGTTAGTGGGTAAGGATTCAGCTTAAGCGCTACGCGCACGCTACGCGAACAGCCTTCAGCCGTCAGCCGTCAGCTGACGTAACAGAAATTAAACCAATGCTTAGGGAGTAGCCAAAAAATAAAATACCAGATTTTAGCTTGTAGGGTGGGCAAAAACATTTTGGTTCAAATGAGTCTTATAGATAAGATAACTTTGCCCACCCTACTTTAATTGGTATTTTTTTTACATGCAAGTCCCTTACCTGTTTTATTCAAAAGCTGTGAGCTGATAGCTGATAGCTGATAGCTGATAGCTGACCGCTGACCGCTGATAGCTTACATTTACTTTGTCTTATTTCCCCCAATCAGTTCACGAGCACGCAGTTTTACCAGAACTTTTATTCGGCGCTTGAATTCTTCAAAATCCTCTGCACTCATGTCTGTCTTCTGCCATGGTTCCCGTTGCATCAATCTTTTAAACCACTGATCCATGTTAGGATAATCAGTAAGATTAATCTCTAACTTCGGCAATAACGATATTGCTGCGACCGCAACGATATCTCCTAAGGTTAACTGGTCCGAAGCAAAGTAAGGGCTGTTTCCTAGCAAGTCTGATAAAAATTTGAGTACTCTATCTAGCTTCCGCTTGGCTAGTTTAAATTGTGGTGAATCTTCCTTTTGACAGATTAGTTGAATTACTGGGGAAAATAGCTCATTAGCAGTCAACAATTGTACCATCCTTACCTTGGCTAATGCCTCTGGTGAAGTTGGCAGCAGTGCAGGTGTGGGATATTTGGCTTCCAAGTAGTCCATAATTGCCAAGGATTCTACTAACCGCAAACCGTTATCTTCCAGAACGGGAATGTGATGAAAGGGATTAATTTCTAAAAACTCTGGTTTAAATTGATCGCCATCTAATTTAAGTAATACTGTTTCAAAGGTAAGGTTTTTTTCTAGTAACGTGAGCCAGACACGACGAGCATTTGGGGAGAGGGGATTGTAGTAGAATTTGAGCATCGATTATTTATCCGGAAGTTTACCTTTGAAGTTTAGCTTAAGTTTACCGAAAAAAAACTTTTGGTTGGTTGTTATAGCGCTACGCGCAAGGCATGCTAGCAATAGGCATGCTAGCAACAGTTGACTACAACAGCTTAGGTGCGCTCTTACCATTAAGAATTAAATTCGCCACGGGTCGCACTTTTGCTGCTTGTATCAATGTCCTAACTTTAATGCGTAGTGCTATATAGAGGTTCTAGCATTTATGAGGTACACTTTTCAAACTCAAAGTCCCCCTTATTAAGGGAAACGGGGGATCAATTTGTACCTTATGGGATAGATAATTGCTATAAAAGGTAAGATTAGTTCTGAAACTTCAGGGTCTGTGAACTCAAAAAGTTAGCTAGTGTAACGGGAGGGAAATTAAGAAACTAATGGGGATCGCAACAACCCAACCCTGGCACCACAAGTTCACCAAAACTAGCCCATCAGAGAATTTTCCCATGCCTGAGTGATAGTCTGTCGGACATCAGCAAAGGCGGAAGCTAACCTAATGGGCTTACTATTGTTGGCAGTTCGTGTGATCGGCTGCTACTGTTTTGGGATCACTGAATTGAGGAGATTATAAATGTTGTGTATTTTTTATAATAAATAATGGTGGGTTACGGCTTGGCCTAACCCACCCTACAAGATCACAATGATTGCGCTATGCCTGTTGTCTTGCGAGTTAAAGGATATAAGTTTTCGTTCTATATGGCTGATCTAGCTGAACCACCTCATATTCATGTCAACAAGGATAAGCATGAGGCAAAATTTTGGTTAGAACCAATCGCACTTGCTAAGTCAGTTGGGTTCAAACAACATGAACTTAACGAAATTGAACGTATCTTAAAAGCAAATCAGAGCTTTATTTTAGAAGTTTGGTATAAGGAGCTGAAAAAAAGTGATAGCAACTAAAGTTCAACTCCAGATTGACGACAACTACAATCCGATTATTCCCATTTACATTCCCAATCTGGATGAAGTTCGTATATTTGCCCACCAACTCCATGCCCAAGGGCTAACCTGGACAGGGGAAGCATTTAGCTGGTCAGCGGAATATACCTCTGAGCAAGCTAATCCACCATTAGACTCTCAAATGGAGTTTACCCCTGCTAGCTTTTGTATTGGTGAAAGTGGTATCTGGTTTTTCTCACTAACCTGGGAAAATGGCAAAGATCAAGAACCTGTTGAATTTCTAGACGATCGAAACCTTGTTTGAGAAATCGACTGAATGGCACTTACCTAAAAAGTCAGCCCTGAGATGATTGATGGTGCGTTACGGCTTCGCCTAACGCACCCTACGATATCTACAATATCAAATTATCGAACTTAGAAAGAACCGAAAAGATAATTACCAGGAGAATCTGGGTCATCACTTTTGTGAAATTGTTCAAGCAAGTCTTTAAACTGATCCTTAGACAAAGTGTTACCTGCTTTCAGATTTAGCTTAGAGCAAGCAATCTCTAATTCTTCATCGCTAACTCCCCAGGCTTTGAGCAAATTATAAAATTCTTCAGGACTTATAACACCATCCCCATTCTGATCAAACAGCCATACAGAAATACCAGCAGGGTTGCCCACCCTCCGAGCTTCTCAACGCAACTGATCAGGCAACTTGATCCGACTGATTGCCTGCTCTTGTTCCTGTAGTAATACTTCCTGTTGGGCTATAATTTTTTCCTGTTCCAGAAATTTTTTATAGAGGGCTTGAACCGCAGCCATTATGATGCCATTATCATCAATTGACACATCCTTGTGACCGACATTCAATCTATTATAAGCAGTATCAAGCATTAGTCTATTCCCTCACTTTGCTCCGACACCAAATCGGCAAGTTTTTCCAGCAAGCGGGCGTTTTTCTCCAGCTTTTCCTGATTTTGTGCAATGCGATGGTTTTGCTCTTCAATCAGCTGATTTAGCCCCTTGATGGAAGCCAGACAAACACCAATGGCGTCCATATGAAATATGTGCTTGTCCGTGTTGCCAAGACCGAACGCTCCGTAAAAATCCTGTGCCATTGGCCCCATATGACGGATTGCAGGATCCTCAGATTTATAGTTCCAGGTTTGGATGGGGATGTCTGCTAATTTTTTCAAAACCACTTGAGGATTGGTCGCCTCTACATTTTCCACAAACTCCGGATCAGCCGACAATGGAATTGCCCGCCGCGATAAACGCTTCATGATGTCGTTAACAATGCTCATGTTTTATTTGAGAACATAATGGTCATTCTGGAACAAATCTATGGTCAAAACGAAAGCAGAGCCCCTGTCGAGATCTCCGCTTTCCTAAAGTTTACGGCCAAGCCAACATTCAGAGCAAAGAGGCCAAAACCTGATCTACATCAACATCGGCAATGTTTTGCTTGAGGTGGCGATCGCTACGAGTACGAGCTAGTGCAGGCTCTGCGATCATCAAAAATGTGATGACAATGGGAAATACCACAACCAGGACAGATATTGCAGTAGTTAGCCACTTTTTCAGGTTCATTGGATTTCTCCTTAGATAGATTTTTAGGTAAAGTTGAAAGCCAAGCCAACATTCAGAGCAAAGAGGCCAAAACCTGATCTACATCAACATCGGCAATGTTTTGCTTGAGGTTGCGATCGCTACGCTGAGCTAGTGCAGGCTCTGCGATCATCAAAAATGTGATTACAATGGGAAATACCACAACCAGGACAGATATTGCAGTAGTTAGCCACTTTTTCAGGTTCATTGGATTTCTCCTTAGATAGTTGATTGTTAACGCCAAAACACAGATATCTCCAAACTACATAGAAATTATTTATGGGTTCTTAGCCAGTAAGGGTTGCACCTGTGTTTAGGCGTAGCAAGTCACGGGGTTATTCTATAGGAGACCGATCTAAGCTGTCAATAACAGCACCTGTAGATTCATAAGTTGTATCAAATGTTAACACAAGTTCATTTAGCTACAGCAGTGTCTTAGGATGGCTTAGACAGGGCGACATTTTCTTATCCAATAAAAATCCTATAGTTAATAGTTTACTCTACGGCTAAACTTAACCTTAAGTCCATCTCGGGGATGGGGAGTTGGAATCACCACCATTTCTAAATCTTGATCGGGCACTAATTTCCAGTCATAATCCCGGAGCAATTGAGCCGCAAAAATCCTCATTTCTAATTTGGCAAACTCCCTGCCTAAACATTCCCGTAAACCACCACCAAAGGGGATATATCCAAAGGTTTTTTGTTTATCTTCTGTTCTATCTCGGCCAAACCGATCTGGGTCAAAGCGTTGATGATATTGATAAATTTCCTCATCTTTGTGGGTTTCGGTAATTTGGCACAGTATAGTCCAACCTTGAGGAATCAAGTAACCGTTAAATTCAAAAGACTGAATAACCTTCCGAAAAATACCACTAACAGGAGGAATTATGCGCAGCACTTCTTTGAGCACTTGCTCTAGATACGTCATCTGCTTGAGATGTTCCATGGTTAGGGGTTCTGAAGCAGAAAACTGCTGTTGTTCAGCACGGAGATGGGCAAGAACATCTGGATGCTGCGCTGTCAACAGACAAAAGGATGCGATCGCAGAGGTTAAGGTTTCGTGACCTGCAAACAACAACAGAAGCACTTGGTCTTGGATGTCATCTAAACTCAAGGAATTCCCCTCGTCATCCCGGGCTTGTAACAATAATCCTAAGGCGTCCTGTCCGGGATTTTTCTGTTGCTGTCGCTGTCGCACAATGGTTTCGATATGGGTCAGCAATCCTTGACGAGCACCCAAGGCTTTACCAAACCTTGTCCAAGGTAGAGAGATCGGGATAGTGAACAATCCCTCACAAAAGTTCTTAAATACTTGAGCCAGAGCGGTTTGGGAACCTGCATCAGTTCCCATCAGCAAGGTACTAGCGATATCAAAGGTATAGTCCCGCAGTTCAGGATACCAGGTTAAGGTTCCCATCTGTTCCCATTTCTGGAGATAGTTGGTAGTAATGTTGGCCATGGTGGGAATATAACTCGCTAATGCTCTCGGTTGAAACGCTTGGGACATTAACTTGCGGCGCTTCTGGTGGAATTCTCCAATTTGGTTGCTCAGTGAGGTAGCTCCAAGTAAGGTTTCTGTGCTTTTGGGCCAGGTAGCAGCAACATACTTATTTTCGTTAGTAAACAGAAATTGATTCGCTTCTGCAGTATTCATAATCACCGCAGGACTACCAAAAATGTGGGTTTTGTAGATGCGCCCATACTTTTCTGACCGCTTTTTGTGGAAATTTCGATCGGTTAAAAAGCTGATCGTTTCACCGATAATGGGTAAACAGACGTTACCAGGGGGCAATGGAAGCGAACGCATATCTTGAGTAGTGGTTTCCATGGAAATAAGCAAGCTGCAGGGTCAATGCTTATTATCTCTTGGCTGATCCAGGGTAAACCCATCTTATAATGCAATACTTCAGATCGGAGTAGCCCGCAACCTTAGAGGTGCAACTATTAGCCATATATCTTACTAAGCCTTAGCAAACTTTACTAAAGTTAAGTATACTAGATTTAGTAAGGTTCACGGTCAATGAAAAAATATGTCACTCCAAAAGAGGCAGCCGAGCACCTCGGAGTCTCGATCTCAAC
>NZ_JAAHFZ010000054.1:0-41403 GCF_010672795.1 Moorena sp. SIO1G6 | reverse complement strand
AATTCTAAATTCTAAATTCTAAATTCTAAATTCTAAATTCTAAATTCTAAATTCTAAATTCTAAATTCTAAATTCTAAATTCTAAATTCTAAATTCTAAATTCTAAATTCTAAATTCTAAATTCTACATTCTAAATTATAAATTCTAAATTCTAAATTCTAAATTCTAAATTCTAAATTCTACATTCTAAATTCTACATTCTACATTCTAAATTCTAAATTCTAAATTCTAAATTCTAAATTCTAAATTCTACATTCTACATTCTACATTCTACATTCTACATTCTACATTCTACCTATAGCATTTTCATTTGAGAGAACCAATATGTCCCTCAGCGAACTTTTACCCACGGTTAGTAAACTATCTCATCAAGATAAACTTCGACTCATCCACTTTCTTCTCCTTGCAGTTGCTAAAGAAGAAGGATGTAGCCTAGAATCTGTTGAAGATAGTGATTCTGAAAACGTGCTTCTGAATCAGTTGGCATCAACTGAAGCTGTGTTCTGGTCTCCTCAGGCAGATCACGAGGCAGTTCAAGCCTTGTCAGATCTTCTGGTAGCAGCACAGGAAGCAGCCAATGGTTGATGGTCAACGTTTTTCATTCACAGAGCGAACCGATAGCCTTGGGCGATCGAGCATCATGCCATATTTACCCTTGATTCTCAGTTTGGGGAACCGTTCTCTAGAAGTGATGGCATTGTTGGATACCGGTGCAAGTGTCAATGTTCTGCCTTACGAGATTGGCGTACAGCTAGGGGCAGTCTGGGAGAACCAAACCATCTCCATTCCCTTGAGTGGGAACTTGGCTCAAAGTCAGGCACGAGGATTGGTTATTTCGGGTACAGTTGCTTCGTTTTCGCCTGTTTTGCTGGCATTTGCTTGGACTCAATCCAAAGACGTGCCTGTAATTCTCGGACACATGAACTTTTTCGCGGAATTCAACGTGTGTTTTTATCGGCACCAGTTAGCTTTTGAGGTTTACCCAAGATAAAAACCAATTAATAGTATGACAAAATATAGCATTTTTATTTGAGATGTAAACATAGGATTGATAGAAAAAGCGATACAGCGATGCATCGCTACTCTCGACTCCCATTAACCCCAAGGGCGGGTTACCTCACCGAATTGAGAACTGCTAAAAGATTAGATATTATATTCCTCTGCCCATTTCTTTAGCTCCTCCAGAAATCTGAGGGCTGTTCGACCAAAATCTGTGATTTCATAGGCCACAGCAATGGGCTTGGTACTGATGACGTTACGGTTGACTAAGCCCGTATCCTCCATTTCTCTTAGCCGCTGGGTCACCATTTTTTTGCTAGCTCCGCCGATCTGGCGCGCCAGATCGTTGAATCGCATCGGGCCATCCTTGAGATGCCAAAGAATCGATCCTTTCCATTTGCCACCCAAAATCCTCATTCCACGCTCGATTGGACAGGGGCTGAGACAGGGGTCAATGGCTTTCTTGATGCGATCGCTATCGCTATTGGTTTTGATGTCGATATCGCTATCTGTTTCCATGTCCATGACGGAACTCATTTTTTATACCTGGTTACTAAACGTATACTAGTTGACTATAGTAACTTTAATTTTTACCATGAAGCAATACATGAAGCAATAACTGTACACATTATCTGATGGGGGGAAGTAATAGTCATGAAAACTTTGCTTTTGATTTTGGGCAAAGAGACTAAGGAGTTCGCCAAAGGCCGCTACAATCAAGGTCTTTTCGAGATAGCGGTGGAAATATTGAAAGATCAATACGAGCTACTCACCACTGTTGTGGAAGAAGGCTACAACATCCCAGAGGAGATTGCGAAATTCAAGCAAGCTGATGGGGTAATTTTTCAGTACCCAGTGTATTGGTTCATGATGCCGTCAATCCTGAAGCGTTACATAGACGATGTTTACGCCTATGGTGAGTTTTTCGGGCACAGTGATGGCTCATACGGATCGGGTGGCCTGATGAATGGCAAGAAATTCATGCTGTCTACTACATGGAATGCGCCCGCCGATGTTTTTAATAATCCCAATAGTTTCTTTGAAGGACGCTCACTAGAAGAGGTGCTGCTGCCCATGCGTAAAAGCCATGAGTTTTGTGGCTTCGAGGAATTGCCCCATTTCGCTTGCTACAACGTGATCAAAAATCCACAATTTGACGCTGACCGAGACCGATACATCAGTCACCTAAAGATGGTGTTTCTTGACTCCGCCCATGATTTAGGTGTTGAAGTAGCCGAGCCTCTGTCTGCTCCGTGCTCCAAAACTCATTAAAACTAACTCTTAGTAAGTATCTCATCCAAAGAAAAATCATGACAAAACAACCTGAGATTCATCTCTACACCGCATCGACTATGAACGGATGGAAGCCGCTGATTTTTCTTGAAGAAGCAGAAGTGGACTATGAGATGACCCATATTGACTTTTCCAAAAAAGAACAAAAGTCAGACTGGTACAAATCTCTTAACCCTAACGGGCGTATCCCGACCATCGTTGATCGTGGTAATGACGATTTTGTGGTTTT
This sequence comes from Moorena sp. SIO1G6, assembly GCF_010672795.1. NCBI lineage: Bacteria > Bacillati > Cyanobacteriota > Cyanophyceae > Coleofasciculales > Coleofasciculaceae > Moorena > Moorena sp. SIO1G6. The sequence goes on along the minus strand of NZ_JAAHFZ010000054.1, from coordinate 38,882 downwards.
TGAGTCGGGTGCTATTCTTTGGTATCTGGCTCAGAAATATGGGAAGTTCCTTCCCGAAGGGGAAAAAGCACGATCCCAAGCACTTCAGTGGCTGATGTTTCAGATGAGTGGTATTGGACCGATGATGGGTCAAGCTATGTACTTTCAGCGGATTGCAGAACCTCAAGGGCATCGTGATGAATTTGCCATCAAGCGCTATGGGACAGAATCACGCAGGCTGCTGGAAGTCTTGGATCAGCAGCTTGAGGGGAAAACTTACATCCTTGGCGATGACTTCACGATTGTAGATATGGCCACTTATCCTTGGGCACGAGCTTATTACTGGGCGAAAGTATCAGTGGATGGGCTGAATAACCTTCAAGCCTGGTTTGACCGTATTGATGCCAGACCTGCAACTCAACGTGCACTAGAGCTCCCCAAACCTTTTCCTGCCTTTTTTGGTAAAGGGGATGTGGCTGCGGCAGAAGCTGCTAATTCCGCACGTTTTCAAAGTGATGTTAAACCATAAGCCATGGATGATGGAAACAAAAATTAACACTCGGGGAAATAAAAATGTGATAATATACCACTCAATCGGTGCTCAGGGAAGATTGGGCAAAATTTTTGTCCAAGGTGCTTATTGATCAAAAATGTTGGTTAACAATAAGGACATCTCTTGATTTGATCCAATAAAAAGCTATCTATATATATTTTACTGTTTATAGTAAAATATTTACCGTTAACTATTGACTTCTGCGGTATCTTTATTTCTTGGTTAGATAAAGAGAATTATAAACGGATAAATTCTGTCAAAATCCCGAATAGTTGGGGAGCATTCAGCTCTGCTCCTCCGCTCCTCTGGTGCTCTACTCCTCAGCCTAAATAGAGCAATGTTACAGCCCTGCCCATCTTTAGGGGGTAATGGGTAACTAACTGTTCAAAGTCAATGGTTAACACTCAACTAGTGAAGCCAACTATACAGGTTGCATCTTCATTGGTTAACACTTAATAGTGAAGCCAACTATACTTGTTAACTCTTCAGGTGCGACCCGAAGGCGCGCGCCATGAGGTGCGAATTTAATTCTTAATAGGTCAAGCACACCTAATTAACGTCTTATCAACACCAAAAACTAATGATTCGTTACCGACAAAAGAAAATTAGCATTTTGTTTGGCAGTCTCTTAATCGTTGGGGCATGGTGGTTACCTGTCCAAGCTCAACAAAGCACTAATGCACCTAATCAGAAAGCAGTTACAACTGAAGATCCAACTATTCCGATTGAGGAGCTAGAGCTAATGCTCAAGCCCTTGACATTAGATGAGCTGGAGGGTGAAGCTAAAGGGTGGATGTTCTTGCTTAAAACTAAAGTTAAAGAACTCAGCGATGCGGAAATTGCTGTCAAGCGCAAAAATCGAGAGCTTCAACAATCTAAGGAAGCTGTTGATGCCCTAGAAGAGGCCAAAGAAGCTCTTGAGGAAGCCAAAGACACTAAAGAAAAAATCGAGACTGAGGGAGCACCATCAGGTTCCGTTGAAGCTAATGACGCGGCTGTTGAAGCACAGGAAGCTCTCGAAAAAGCTCAGAAGTCAGTAGAAGAAGCGGTCAAAGAAGAAGAAAAGACCCAGCAGGATAAAACCTTGCAGGGGGCAATTGATAAAGCAGTTGAAGGTACGGAAGAGGATAAAAATAAAGCCAAAACCTCAGACGATGAAGTTGCTAAGGTTCAAGAGCAGATTGGGACAATTAGCAACAAAGTCGTTACTGATGAACAACAGCATAAAAAGACTGAACAGGGACTGGAAAAAGCTCAAGAAAAGATAGAAGAAGCGGTCGAGGCCAAGACCGAAGTTAAAAAGCAAGTACTGGTCAACCTCACGAAACTGCGGGATGAACGGGCTGGTTTGAGCGAACGCTTTGAGGTGGTACTTGAAGAGCTGGAAACTAAAGGTGGTGATGTCGAGTTGTACAAAAAATACGTCAATGCCATCAGTGGGATTAAGGTTGACGTAACCGACACTCAAGGAACCTGGATTACCATTGTTGGCTGGCTCCAGTCTAAAGAAGGAGGTCAGCGCTGGGCCAATAACATTGGCAAATGTCTAGGAATCATTGCTGGCTTTAGCATCCTCTCGGTGATCTTAAGTACAGTCCTCGAGAAATCTTTGGGGATGTTCCCGAATATCTCAGTTATGCTGGGTCAGTTCTTGGTTACTCTAACCCGCCAAGGATTATTTGTGGTGGGTATTCTTGTAGGGATTACTGCCCTAGAGGTCAGTATTGGACCACTGATCGCTATGATTGGAGCTGCTGGTTTTGTGGTAGCGTTTGCGTTCCAAAGTACCCTCGGTAACTTGGCCAATGGGTTAATGATTTTACTCTATAAACCTTTCGATGTGGGGGATACCATTGAAGTAGCTGGGGTAAAAGGAAAGGTTCAAGATGTTAACTTAATTTGCACCACCATCAAGACTTCTCAAAATAAAATTATTATTGTGCCGAACAACTCAGTCTGGGGTAACGTTATCGAGAATGAAACCATTAGCCCCGTCCGCGCTATCTTTATTACAGTTAGGATCAGCTACGCCAATAGTATTACTCAGGCGATCCAAGTTCTTCAGGATATTGCTAACTCTCATCCTTTAGTATTGAAAGACCCTGGACCTTGGATTGATACCGGTGAATTGGCTGAATATGCTGTTAACATTTGGTTTATGGTATATACTAAAAGAGAGGATTACTGGACAGCCTATTGTGACCTCAGACAAATTATCAAAGAAAGATTTGAAGAAGAGGGAATTGTGATCCCACTGCCGAGGCAGGAACTATACATCAGCGAAGCTATGGCGTTGGAAGAGGGCAGTATGGCAAAAAGGTTTAAAGACATGACGTTATCCTAGCTAAAACCTTAGGAAACTTTTACAACTGGCACAGAACTTACCGATAGTTTGCAGCAAAGCTTATAGCATAACCAATAAAGTTACCACCGGAGAATTTCCAATGCTCAAGACTGACTCTGGTCAAAATCCCCTATTGGCTCTGCTACTGCTAGTTCCTGCTGGGAGTATCGGTATAGCAATGGCACTATATATTGCTCCAGGATCATTAGGGCAGGCAGTATTCTCATTTTGCAAAGTCTGGTTACTAGCACTGCCTCTTGCTTGGTTTTTCTGGGTGGATCGTGGCAAGTTACGTTTATCCTGGCCGAAGCGGCAGGAGTTGTTGACTGGAACTATTTTGGGACTGGTGATGTTTGGGATCATCCTTGGGGCTTATTGGCTTTTTGGTCAGCACTGGATTGATCAGACGGATGTTCAAAGTCAAGCCCAAGAAGCTGGCATAACTAGTGCATACATTTATGTACTCGGGGCGATGTATTGGACTTTTATTAATGCCTTCCTGGAAGAGTATATCTGGCGTTGGTTTGTCTGGAGCAAGTGCCAGATTCTCATCCCCGGACTTGGGTCAGTATTGCTTTGTGCATTGCTGTTTACCCTCCATCACATTATTGCTTTAACCTTTTATACCCAGGATTGGCTGGTGGTCATACTTGGCTCATTAGGGGTGTTCATGGCTGGAGCGGTATGGTCGTGGTGCTATCTAACCTACCGTTCAATCTGGTCTGGTTATGTTAGTCATGTTCTTGCAGATTTAGCGATCGCATTTGTCGGTTGGCAACTCCTATTCGGGTAACTAAGTCCTTGAAGTTGAGTTTTGAGTGTTGAGTGTTAACTTCTATGGCTTTCCATTCAGGGCTTAGGTTTCATGTATCGCGTACCAGAGGTACAAGTTTCTTGAATTTCAACGGCATACAATCCTGGTAAACCGGCTTCTTCAAGTCGCTCAAAAACCCACTTGGCGATCGCTTCACTACTAGGATTTTCCAAGCCGGTTGTCTCATTGAGGTAATAATGATCCAAAAAGTTATCCAACAGAGGCTTGAGATAGGTCTTGATATCTCCATAGTCCATTATCATCCCCTGTTTGGAACCCTCCTCAATCAGTTGATTACCTTTGACATAAACTCGCCCCACCCAGCTATGGCCATGTAACCTACTACATTTGCCGTCATGATGGGGAAGGCGATGAGCAGCTTCAAACCGAAACTCCTTGTAAATTAACCATTCTTCCATCATTAATAATTTAGAATTTATAATTTATAATTTAGAATTTATAATGAAAAATTTATAATGAAAAATTTATAATTTAGAATTAATAATTAAGAATTTATCTTACACTTCTTCTAGAAAAAACTCTATTGATTTGAAACTAACTATAAGAGGTTATCTAGACAAATATAACAGGTAACAGTCTAAACTAGAGCCGATCGGTATTGGTTTTTATGATCAAGATTGGTTTTAATGATTGATTGGGAAATCATAATCAAGTTTTAATACAGCCATAAACGGTTACCAAAATTGCTGATATCTATCGCTATTTTAAACATAGCATGAAGTACCAGAAAAGCGATGCATCCTTACTCCCTACTCCCTACTCCCTACTCCCTACTCCCTACTGTCTTTGCTATACCATAAACGAAGGAAGCAAGGGGAGTTGATATCACTGATGACTAAGATGCGAACAGAAACCGATAGCATGGGGGAAATCGAAGTTCCTGCTAATCGGTATTGGGGCGCTCAAACTCAGCGATCGCTAAAATATTTCTCGATTGGACAAGACTTTATCCCTCCGGAAGTGATAACAGCGATGGCTATTCTGAAAAAAGCGGCTGCTCTGACTAACTGTGAACTGGGTAAACTACCAGAGGATAAAGCTAAGTTAATCATTGAAGCAGCAACAGAGGTCATCGAAGGCCAGCTAGACGGTAACTTCCCTCTCCGTGTTTGGATGACTGGTAGTGGTACCCAGTGCAACATGAACGTGAACGAGGTGATTGCTAATCGTGCTATTGAACTAGCTGGGGGGGTGATGGGTAGCAAAAAACCCATTCATCCCAATGACCACGTGAATATGTCCCAATCTTCTAATGATACCTTTCCCACGGCCATGCACATCGCGTCAGCGGTAGCCTTTCATGAGCAACTGATGCCCAAGGTGAACAAAATGCGGGATTCTCTAGAGGAGAAGGCGAAAGCATGGGATAATATAGCTAAAATTGGGCGCACTCACCTTCAAGATGCTGTACCGTTAACCTTGGGTCAAGAGTTTTCCGGTTACGTTGCCCAGCTAGATGCTAATTTAGCACGGATAGACTCTGTTCTTCCTGGCTTATACGAGTTGGCGATTGGTGGAACCGCTGTCGGGACTGGGTTAAATGCTGGCAAGGGGTTTGCTGAAAAGGCTGCTGAGCATATTGCTAAGTTAACCGGCTTGCCCTTTGTGTCTGCTCCTAACAAGTTTGCGGCTCTAGCAGCTCATGATGACATGGTTATGGCTAGCGGTGCCCTGAAAACCCTAGCGTGCTCGTTATTGAAGATTGCTAATGATATCCGTTTCCTTGGGTGTGGACCACGGTGCGGATTTGCGGAACTGAAGCTGCCATCCAATGAGCCAGGGTCTTCGATTATGGCAGGGAAAGTTAATCCGACCCAGTGCGAAGCGATGACTATGGCTGCTACTCAGGTGATGGGCTACGATAGTGCGATCGCATTTGCTGGTGCTCAGGGGCACTTTGAGTTGAACACCTTTAAGCCTATGATTGTGTTCAACTTGCTCCAATCTGTCCATCTACTTGCTGACAGCTGCAACAATTTCACAGACTTCCTGCTGAAGGGACTGGAACCGAATCGAGAGAAAATCCAGTATTTCCTGGAACAGTCCCTGATGCTAGTCACTGCTTTGAGTCCAATCATCGGTTACGACAAAGCTGCAGAAGTGGCGCACCATGCTTCTGAGAAGAACCTTACCCTGAAAGCAGCTTGCCTAGAATTAGGCTATGTTTCTGCTATTGAATTTGACCAGATTGTTGATCCTTATCGGATGGCTTATCCTTTTGATTAGCTTTTTAGGGAGTAGGGAGTAGGGAGTAGGGAGTAGGGAGTCGGCGTTGGTCTGGTCAAGGTAACGGGAGCTAAAATCATTACTTGTTTGACACTACCGATTTTTTCCCTGTTGCCTATTAGCTGTTGCCTATTCCCTGCTCCCTAAAACCCAGGATTTTGTACCTCACCGAATTGAGAACTGCTATGATAGGCCATTCTAGTAGAATGGTTGATAGCCCAAACATTAATACTTAAGCAGATACCTCCTAAAGTAAACAGAATGTAGGTAGGAGCCATCACCACTCCAATCATCAACCAACTACAGACATGGAATATTACTGCCAAAGCTGGGATGCAGGCAAGTAAAGCAGCTTTTCGCACCTGAACTTGGGGATAACCAATGACAGTAAAAATGATGCTTTGCAAGGTCAGCAGCAAGTTAGCAGGAACTAAAATGGCACAGATGGCTACACAATGGTTACGGGAGAAATCACATAGGATATTAAAGTCAAACATTGAAAAATTGGTAACATTATCCTTTTCAGTTTATAGTTAAAGGCTTCACAGACATCGGGCATTGCTCAATAGTGGAATGATTAAGGGTAATCGGCAGAAGTGTTGAACTTCGGACACCGACTCCCGACTCCCAACTCCCTACTCCCTACTCCCGACTCCCAACTCCCAACTCCCGACTCCCTACTCCCGACTCCCGACTCCCTACTCCCTACTCCCCATCTGGGTCATCTTTACCGTTCATTTGTTGGTTACGGTTCGAGCCATTCCATCGTAAGGATTCGGTTAAGTCATCATCGATGTGGAAAATAGCTTGTACTGGTCCGTAGCGTTCTTGAATTCCTCCCTGAATCCGTTCAGCAATCAGGGAAATGACTCCTGAAAACTCTGGATGCACTACCAAATGCATTTCAACATACATGAAGCGTCCTACAACACCCCGGCACTGAATTTGATCACAGCGAGTGACACCTCCAACTTGATGGGCTATTTGAGCGATCGCTTCTGGATCAATGGGATTTTGTTTGACTAGCAGGGGCAATTGCCAGTTGATAACTTGCCAACAATTTGCCCCGGCAAAGAGCACCAGCACACTACTCAACAGTGGATCCAGCCATAGGAAACCTTGGGAAACGCCCCAAAGCCCACCGAGTACTAGTATAGTTAAGCCCACATCCTGAAGCATTTGAGCCGCCTGAAAGCGTAGGGTAGGACTCCTGACCACTCTAGCTTGGTAAACCATCAGGCAAGACCAACCAAGGCTCATGGCTAATACTGCTCCCAACAGCTGTACTAAGGGTAAACTGAGCCGGACACCAATAGTTAAGGTTCCTCCCTGAATCAGGGTTAGTAACTGCTGAGAGGACAGTAAGCACAAATTTCCCCCAGCAAAGCCGAAAAAGGCAATTAGCACAAAGGTAATCACCGTTTCCCGTTTACCATGACCATAGACTGACAGATCTGGCGAATTGTCATAGGTAGTGATCATCAGCAAATTGACAAGGGTATTAAAGCAAATTAATAGGGTGAACAGAGATTCCCCCATCAGACTGAGCGATTGGGTAGCCCAAGCTGCTGACACCTTGACTGATAAAACAAACAAGCTGAGCCAGAGGGTAATGAATAAGACCAGACGACTAGTCTGATCGCGGTTTGGTCCTTCGGTCATGGCCTGAAGGTAACAGATGTCGATTACCTTCACATTATCTTGGATTACCCTATTATTTATTTGGGCATCAGGCAATTATGCCATTTTATGGCAGTTCTTAATGGTTTTGGGGAGTCGGGAGTCGGGAGTCGGGAGTCGGGGTAAGCGGTCAGCGGTCAGCGGTCAGCGGTCAGTAGTCAGCCGTCAGCCGTCAGCGGTCAGCGGTCAGCCTTTAGCCTTTAGCTGAAAACTGTTCGCGTAGCGTGGGCGTAGCGCTAATCGCTGATAGCTAATCGCTGATAGCTGATAGCTGATAGCTGATAGCTGATAGCTGATAGCTGATAGCTGATAGCTGATAGCTGATAGCTGATAGCTGATAGCTGATAGCTGATAGCTGATAGCTGATAGCTGATAGCTGATAGCTGAATGCTTACCTAAAACCTATTTCAAATGCGTTTTAGGTTACAGCCTTAACTGATTTAGTAGACTCTTGCTGAGCATCTGCTTCTGCTTTTAATTGCCGAAACCTCTGCCGTGCAGGGGAAGGATTACGTTTTTGCTGTTCTCGTTGTTGACGGCAAAACTCTAGCCAGTCAGCCAAGTAAGCCCTGACCTCCTCTTTGTTGTGTAGATAGTAGAGGATGGTGGCGTAGACTTCTTCTAGGGTAATGGTCTCAAATTGTTCAGCAATTTCTTCGGGGGTTTTGGCACGATAGATGTATTCGTAGAGGACACTTTCGATGCCAATGCGGCTACCTTTGATGCGGATATCATCAGAGGCTAGGAAGTTGAAGTAGTCTTGGATTTGCATTTAGCAAAGGGTACAGGGAGTCGGGAGTCGGGAGTCGGGAGTCGGGAGTCGGGAGTCGGGAAGAAAAATTATCACAATTCCTACACGGATTGCTATAGCAATTTGCAATTACCAGGTAAAAGTTCTTTTGAATTATAGCGTTTCGTGTAGGAATTGTAAACAAGGATTACAGTTTTTAACCTTGTCCTGATGCAGTCGCTCATGGGGAGGGGCTGCATCAAGACAAGGCAGGGTTTATTGATAACTATCGGCTGCTAGCACAAAATAGCGTTCTCTTTCTTGCGCTTACTCTGACATTAATGTTCCATAATTTTTGATATAAATTGTAGATAATTCAGGTTTTTAAAAGATGAATAGTTATGCTGACTTCTGTAGGAGAGCTTGTTTTCAATTAAATCTGCCAAAGTCTTTTGAAACTGAGATAATTCAAAGGTCTCAATTATTCTGTGTCGTAACTGTTCGGGCTGGTATATCATTCCCCCAAAAATTTATTTTAAAACTAATCTCTGGTTAAAAGTCCAGTCAGAAGCAATCCACCAAGAAAAAGCATCCCTAATGAAGACGCTGGTTCTGGCACTTTCAGATTGCTTTCATCATCTAAAGCACCATCAAGGCCATCACCAACAATTGAAGGTGGTTTCACAGTACCAAGAGTTCCAGCTTTCAGGAAAACAGCAGAATCATATATCCCATCTCTGACATCTTGAATCTTAATTTCAAGTCTGTTGCGTGAGTTTTGTAGTAGTGGCCCCGAGAAAAGCAAAGGACGTGTATAGCCATCTATTTTTGTAAAATTACTAACTGAACCTGTCCCAACAGGGTTATAGATAAAATCAGGATGATATGGGTCAGCTTCGCTTTCAATACCTGGTTCAGGATCGAAAAATAACTGGTTAATAGTTGCTGGACGACCATCAGTTAATGTTGCTAGGTTAACCCCATTTAACAGAAATTCAAATGAATCATTGAAAGGGCTTCCACCATACTCAATGAATTCTTCGGATCCGAATATATATTGAAAGTACAGAGTATCTTTTTCTGAACTAACATCAAACTCAATAACCAATGACGTTATATCTTCACCTGGAGTACCAAAATCTGTACTTAAATCTTGTGTAAAACTAGGATTTTCTCCATCAAAACTGTTAATACCGACAATCTCATTGACTTTTCCTGTACTCAATACAATACCCGATTCTAATCTAAATGGATCATCTTCAAAAACACCAAATCCTCTTGAATCTCCATTTAATTCAACTTTAAAATCACTAAGTCCTGTAGTATCACCCAACAAAAAGTCAATTAAAAAATTAGGTGAACTGTTTTGTTGCACATCAAAACCTGTTGCTGGTTGCACAGGAATAAATGTTAAGGTGCTCGTTAAGATGAACAACAAGCTCTCAATTTTTATTGATTTCATTTTACCTCTCCAATTAAGGTATTTAATATGAATTTACAAGTTTCACTTTGAGTCTTGCTAAACTTTGATACAATCAAACAGAAATAGAGTATTATTTTTACTCTAAAAGAACACCGCAGTGATCTTCTACTTTGTTGAATATAAAGTAATCATCCTGAATATCTAGGTCGAAACCTCCTTGAACAATTCCAATTAGTTCATCTTTATTTGTCTCACGAGACCCACGGCTAAAAATTCCTATTCCTGTTGGTAAAGTATCCCCTGTAGAAGCCAAGTAGTAATCATGAAATAACTGAATACAACCTTTTTCTGTAAAATAAAGGTGGATAGTATCCTCAGAAGGATTAAAGTCTGTAATGATAGCGTAGCTGTCTGAAGCTTTATAGTAATATGATGAGCTATTCCCCAGATAAAATTCGTCAGCACCATCCCCACCAGTGAGAACATCAATCTCTTGTACATTGTTGCTATTTGAAGTTCCTTTTAGGACATCATTACCAGAACCCCCTTCTAAAGTATCGCTACCATTACCTCCCAAGAGAGTATCATTGTTACCGTTGCCTTGAAGTAGATCATCACCTTCTAAACCTCTTAAATTGTTACTACTAGAATCACCAGCAAGAGAATCGTCTTGACTAGAACCTGTAATGTTTTGGATATTAATGAGAGTATCACCTTCAGCATCACCACCTAGAATGTTTCCAGTTTCTAAGTTAATCCTGACACCTTCAAGGGAATTAGAATAAGAAGCTGTATTGATACCACTTCCACCATCTAATGTATCTGCACCGCCTTTCCCGGTCAGGTTATCATTTCCTGCATCTCCATAAAGCTGATTAGCTTGATTATTACCGAATAACCAATCATCATATATAGAACCATGTAAGTTCTCAATTGAGATGAGTTGATCACCAGCAGCATCGCTGAATGGGTTCAGATATACAAATTCTTGAAAAGATTTTTCTAGGTCAACATATACACCTGAGAAACGGGCATTTTCATAGCTAGCTGTATCTTGACCTTCACCACCATCTAGCACATCAGCACCAGCTCCTCCAATTAAAATATCATCTCCATCATCAGCTTGAATCCTATCATTTCCATTACCACCACTAATTAGATCATCACCAACCCCAGCAAAAATAGTATCAAAACCACCACCACCTTGGATATTGTCACTTTGAATCGTGCCAATTATTTGACTTCGTTCAATGTTAAAGAAACTAATAGCATCATTTAATTGCTGACCATTTAAATCTGTTCTTTGTCTAGAAATATAACCAGAGGTTGCATTATCGCTGTCGAAACCTCCAGTGATGCCACTCCCCCAGTCATTCCTGATACCATAGTTGACAATTAAGAGGTCATCTCCTTCTCTTCCATCAACAAAGTCAGTTTCACCACTGCTTATATCTGGATCAATATCATTATTGCCAATATCTCCAAAGAAGGTATCCCCGTATGGAGAACCCTTTAGGTTTTCAGTTGTTGACTGGCTATTTTGTTTTTCAAAAGTATCACCAGTCCCTTCTCCCCTAAATCCTTGAGAGGCTAAGTCAACACCAACACTGGAAAGAGCTTCACTGTAGTCAGCCCAGTCTTCTCCTTCTCCACCGTTAAACTGATCAGCTCCTACTCCACCAATTAGCGTATCATTACCACCATCACCATATAATTTGTCATTACCCTCAAGACCTCGTATTTCATTGTCACCTAAATCACCTTCCAGTTTGTTATCATCTTGATGTGAACCTGTCAGATTTTCAAAGGAACTGTACTTGCTGAACTCAGAAGTTTTTTCAAAAAATGCAAAAGCAATACTGTCTCCATTTGCCTCTCCTCCAGTACCCTTACCATCTTTGAGACTAACTGCTATACCTGTTGAAGAAGATTCATAAGAAAGTACATCTTTATCAGAACTCTCCGAGGATCGACGAACACCACCACCATCAAGTTGATCAGCCCCTTCACGACCTTCTATAACATCATTACCTTCTGAGCCGTTTAAAATATTTGCTTTCTCGTTACCTCTGAGATCGTCTGGATGTACTGTTGCTAAGATATGCTCGATAGAGATTAGCTGATCACCTGTTGCTTCTCCACCTGTAGCAAAGCCTGTCTCTAAATCAATTCTCACACCAGCAAAAGAATTTAAATAGCTAGTTCCATCTCCCTTGATATAGCTAGTTCTATCTCCCTTGATATAGCTAGTTCCATCTCCCTTATTTCCTTCTTCACCACCATCAATCAAATCTGCACCAAGACCACCAATAAGGAAATCATCACCGCCCAAACCGTAAATTTTGTCATTTCCATCTAGACCGTCAATAACTTCATTATTTTGATCGGTGCCAGTCATGACATCATCTTTGTTTGTTAGATCAAACTGCTCAACATTGATTATTGTATCAGTCTGACCATTGGCTCGTTTCACATAAATCTTCCCATCTGCATCTGGGGCAAGTTTTCCCGTGATTCCCTCAGTTTCATTGGCGTAACTAATAGCATCAACGTCTTTCCCATCATCGTCTTTACCGCCATCAATGGTATTGTTACCCTCACCTCCCTCAAAGAAATCGTTTCCCTTGCCACCCTTGAGGACATCATTTCCTTTTCCTCCAGATAGGAAGTCATCTCCGTCATTCCCTTCAAATGTATCTAAACCACTTCCACCGAATAGCTCATCATCATTCCCGCCACCTTTAATAAAGGTAGGAGCTAAGACAGTATTTCCAATCTCAATACGATCTTTACCTTTGCCTCCATTACCTTCTATTTGTTTAATATTGTTGTAAGAGGCATTACCTCGCGGTTCATTTTGACCAGAGATTTCTCCGTTCTCAGTATCTTGGTATTCTACAGCATAGGATTCAACTTCGATAGTCTCTGCACCCAATTCACCATCAATGTGGTTAACCAGAACTAAGTCATTACCACCATTGGTCTTCAGTTTAAGGATGCCATCTTCTTCAATAGCACCATCACCATCGCCATCAGAGCATCCAGCATGGAAATCTACCAAGGTTTCTCTAACAATAGTAATTCGCTTGCTAAAGCTAAAAGGCCCGAAGCCTATCCGAATCTTGGCTCCTAGAATTGCATCCAGACCTCCTTCTAGTTCAAATAAACAGCCAAGGTTATCAAAATCAAGGATATGCTTTCTGCCTTCTCTATATTTACGTGGGTCGTCATCTGGGAGGTTTGATTCGTCTGGTAGAAGGTCTAAATAAGTTGTTCCTGCAATCCCTGCCTCAACACTACCTCTTAATATCCCTAAATTAATGCCTACGTCTGCTGCAATTGCTGCCCCCAAACCAGCGGCAAATCCCCCTTCTCGGCTACCATCAAGAGGCTGTGGTACTGAATCAGTAGGCAGATCAGCGACGTAAAGTCCTTGGGCAATCAAAGATGGATCTTGATAGCCACTGGCTTTAAATTGTTCTAGACCATAGGTGTCAAATCCAAAGTCTAAGTTAGCCGCAGCTCCAGCTCTACCTAAAATCTGAACAGTGAGAGGGCCAAAGATACGAAATTCTGGTGACTTATATTCAAACCCTAAACCTAGAACGGGTAGATCTAAGTTGAATAAATCAACAGGTTTCCCCAGTAAAAGGTTGAAGGCTGTAGTTGGTTCCGTTAGGATTGGGAACGTCAGATTTGTTGAAGAATCTTCTAAGGTTGAAGTAAATCCATTAATAACGTTCTCTGAAGAATCTAGAAAATCATCAGTTTCTTCACCGGATAGAATAGGAGAAACACTTTCAAGCCCACCATTTTGAACCTCTGCACCATTAACAGTGAAGTCTCCAAAATTAATCTTTGTATTTTGGGAATCTGCTGAAATAGAGTTAATCAAATTAACGACTTCAGCTATTTCACTAGCAACTTTAATAAACTCTAGAGTTTGTGGCTCGAAAAAGGATGAGCCAGCCTTTTCCGCAACTTCAGCCAGGGACTTTCTCCAAAGAAGAAACTGTTTTTTTCCAAGCGTATCTGTTATTTTTTTAATCGGGAAAGTGTCTGTTACTTCCTGAATAACATCAAAGGTAGGGCCAGCAACGCGACTGAGGAAGCTTCCTAACCCAAGCTGAACATCCCTAAATGTAATTTCAGGATCACTTTCATTAAGAAAATCAATATCAATGTCTAAATCCGTTTCAATAGAGGGCAAAACGACAGAATCATCAAAACTTGTTTTTAAGTTAAGGTTGATATCAGCTTCTCCTGTAGGGTTAAAGTCTTTAATGGCAATACTCTCATCGGAAAAATCTAAGTCAATTGCTGCCCCTAAGCTGACTTTACTAGGAGTAAGTCCATCGCCATCAATATCAACTCCATCATTGTCTGAATTGGTATCTGTATCCTCATCAGTGATATTAAACTGAAAGAAGCCCAAGTTACCATTAAAATCTACATCAGGGATCGATGTATCAAGTCTGATTGAAAGATCTTCTTCTTCTGGAGTATCAAAGAAAAATTCACCATCTCGAAGTCCGAATGAAAAGTCGAACTCATAGTTGAACGCTGTTTTGACAGTCCCACCATCAACAACTTCTAATCCAAGCCAGGGCAAACCGAAGTCTGCACTTAGAGATCTTTCAATTAGTGGTAAATCCGAGTTTAATGAAAGGTTAACAGCAAAATCTCCATTGATATCTCCTGTCACCTCAATATCATCCTCACTATCAACAAGATTTAAGCCATCAGAATCAAGAGCATCAACAAGTAATTTTTGGACGGATTCTAAGTTATCTTCATTCGACAATTGCCTGAAAATAGGAACCAGTGTATTTCTGATTTCACCAAGAAAATTTATAGGTTTCGGTAGTGAAGAGTTTGCTTCTACTGAAACCAATATTGAATCATTCTCTACATCATAATAAGCTGTTTGGTTCAGCTTTTGTTCTTCAACAGAATCATAAGAAGCTTCAACCTGAATCGATCGGCTATTTTCAACAGGAGTAAGCTCAGAGCTTGAACTTGAAAAAGATTTGAGTTCTACGTCTTCTTGATTGGAAAAAGGTACTGGACTTGATGAAAACACTGATGACCATTTATCTTCTGTGAGTGTTTCTAACGTCGTAAGGCTAGAATCTAAGGCATCAGCAATTGTTGTTCCTGCACTATTGGATTGTGATGATAAAGTGAAATACCAATTATCAATCCGGTTTTCAGAAAGACAATCAAATCCCATATAATTTTCGGGAAAATTTACTTTTTCTTTTCTGTTTTTACCTACAAAACGAACAATAGACTGTGCCCAACTATTACTATTGACGGGCTTTTCTACATAATCACCTGTATAAGGAAAGCCCAAATTTATAGCTTTTTCTTTAGACTTATGGTTTTTTGAATCTGCTGCGCATCCAGGTTCCCCTGAACCTAATATATCAGGGTAGTATATAGGTATCTCACTCTCATTTAAGGTATAAGCTCTGACAGCATCTAGTAAGTCATAAATAAAATCAGATGATACGCTTGTACTATCTGAAAACTTAACTTCATGTAACTCAGGGTCCCACGATATTAGAGCTTCACGTTTACCTGTAAATTTTTCACGAGCTGCATCAAGATCTGATTCTCTGGAAAATTCTACTTGAAGCCTATCAGATGGATTATGAGCACCAATGACTATGTAGTTCTTGCTCAGTTGTTGACTTGAATTATTGAAATTTTCAATTTCAATATCTATATCAGAGTAATTTTCAGTTAAGTATTTTGATAAATTACTATCAATATTAAAAATCTCAATTATTAAAAATTGATGAGTTCCAACTGGAAAACGAGCAAGGTCTCTTGCCGCCACGTATAATTTTCCTTCAATTTCTTCTGGTCTGAAAGTCTGAGTTTCATATAAAAGTGTACTTGATTCATCTAAATGAAGAGACAGAAAATCCTGATCGCTTTTGATAGTTGCTACTTTTTCTGAATCTAATTCTTTACCTTGAACTAGATAGCTAAAATACTCTCCCTCATCTCCAGGTGTATCTTCAGTATTAATAGTTGAATCAATTAAATGACCTAGCTCCTCTAAGAGAACATCCGTAGTTTTCTGAATATCAGAGCTATTGGCACTAATAAAATCCTGTGAAAGGTACACTCTGTTGTTACTTGCCGCAAATGCAGCATTTGCTCCATTTAGTTCATCAGCAGAGCGAATCTCAAATTTTGGTAACCAGTCTAAGCTGCTTGAGGTAAAATTCTGACGTAACTCATCTAGCTTCTGGGTATCAAACTGATCACCAAAGACTTCAATAATCTTCTGCTCAAACGACTCATCTGTTGCAAAATCAGCCAAAATTGATAGAGCCTGATCCAATGCCCTATCCAGGATTAATATCCCACTATCTGTCAATAACTCACTTCCAACAAAATCTACTCTAGACATTACTCCAAGCTCCATAAGCAGAATAGTTCACAAGAATGTGTATATTTCTCAAGTTGACCCATTCTGAAGGTGGAATGTGGGGTATGAGTGAGAAATTAATGATCCTCGTGGACTATTTAAGTTTTGAGGCGACGTGGAACGCACCCCTATATTTAAGACTCAGCCCTAGAAAAAAAAAATGTGCAAAATCTGATCTAAAAAGTTGCAAAGCTAGTAATGATGAGCCATACAGCCAGTAGAGCTTCGGGAGGCTTGAGTAATCAGGGACTACCGGTGTGGTCTTGGGGGTTTCCCCCATGAACGACTGCCGTGGTTCCCGCCATGATCAACTCCATCAAGACAGTGAGATGCAGCCCTTCAATCTCAAGTGCTTCATAAGAATTATAATTATCAACAGAAGAGTCATTGTTAGTTCCCTCTCAGGGTAAAGGCAAAAATTAATAATGGAGCATAATTATCAACACTATTGATAAAAGTATGCAATAGTGCTGATAATCAAGGCTTAATATGGTCATAATTATTGCCCCATATCACATTTTGGCTCAATTTTTCTGGCGCTTACCCTAAGTTCCCTCTGAATATTCTTGTTTATTGAAATATCAGGGATTAAAGAGTAATCTACACCAGTTATCAAAAAAAAGATGACTATGACAGATCAACAATTACTGGCACTTATTAATAAGATTTGTGGCAATCAGGACTTTCAGAGTGAAGAACGGCGACGGGATATCCATCGACTATTACTTGAATGTCAGCAGTTACCCGGACTCCGAAAATCTTCTTATCCCCTTTATTTGGAAGCTTTAGACCAAACTTGGGAATGGGTAATCAAAAATATTTGTGCTTTTGAACCCAAACCAGACTTAGCAGTTCAGACAAGCTTGTTAAAATGGATAAATGGTTATCTAATATGGCGGATTAAAGATTTATATCTTAACCAAGCATACCAACATAGTCGTGAGTCTAGTTTAGATGTCTACATCAATGAAAATTCGGACAATCCCTCAACACTACTAGATCAACTTCCAGATGGTGGTTTTGAGACTCCTACTCTCAATGGAATTGACGCTTACATTGATAAACTCAGAAATCAGAAAATTCTGGAAATATTTGAACAATTAGAACGTTACGTAGAGGAAGATCCAGACCATAGCTTTCAAAAGTGTCATCCTCGTAAGCGTCCCGATTGTAACTGTCAGCTCCTTTGCCAAAGGTTACTTTTCAAATACCCACCAGAGAAGTTAACTCACCTCAGCAGGGAGTTGGGCATTAAGTACGATACTATCATATCCCATTGGAAAAGAAAATGCCTACCACTCCTTCAAAAAAAATTGAAGGATATAGGATACTCAGGAGAGGAAGAATCATGACAACTCAAAACATGGAAAATTTAGAAATTACTCTCGGCATTGAAGCTCACCGCTTCGCTAGCAAATTCGCAGCGGAACAAGCCACAACTGCAAAAAGTAAACAGGTTTATTTTAATACATTAGCGGTTTATGCAGTTCACAGATATCTTAAGTATCTTGGCATTGACACGGATTTAAACGAAAGTGATTGTTGGAATCCAATTCTAAGACATCAATGGAATGTTGCTGATTTAGTTGTTCCTGACATTGGCAGATTAGAATGTCGTCCTGTGCTACCTGGAGAAACTACTGTGTCTTTACCTCCAGAAGTAACCGAAGACCGGATTGGTTATCTTGCTATTCAGTTTAGCGAACACTTAGATCAAGTCCAGCTTTTAGGATTTGCTAAAACAGTCGTTGCAGATGTTATCGAAGTTAGTCGGTTGCGCTCGGTTGATGACTTGATTGGTGAACTCTCACCTCTACCGGTAGTAAACCCCTTAAAATTAAAAGACTTGGAAAAGCTTTTTGATGACACATGGCAAGCTGTAGATGCTGTCCTGGCACCTAGACAATTTGCATTTAGAAATCTAGAAATAAACGATGATGTTATTGAACGGGCTAAAAAAATTACTCTAGGTTTATCAGCAGATTCTCAACAAGTAGATTTAGTAGTGAGTCAATGGTTGGCAGAAAATCAAGAAGTGGGATTTTTATTTCAAGTTCATCCTACAGAAAAGAATGAGTTTTTGCCTTTGGGTTTAAAATTAAAAGTCATGCTTGAGTCAGATAGTGAGGAAGTAGAAGCCCAGGAAGCAGACAGTTGGATTCAGATTGCCTTAACTGAACTTCCAGGAAAACTAGTCACTGTTCAAATTTATCTAAATGATGAATCTGTAACTGAGGAATTTGTTGCTTAGCTCTACACAAAGGCAAATAAAATGAGTAAGACAGTTATTATTATCCCAGAAGATGGCAATTTTCAGCGAGGTTTTGGTCAAGCTACCATCAAGATTGTGGAGGAAGGTAAAAATGATCCAGAGAACTACAGACAGATATACTGTCAACTACCTCAAATCCCAGAAATTCTCAGGTATTATCAGGAATGGCAGGATAAATATAAAACCCTTCTGGAGTCTTCTAGGGATGAGGATTCTAGAGGTATTATACGGACTATACGTCCTCGGTTTTCTATCCCTGAGTACATAGCTAAGTGTGATCAGTCCCTTGATCTTTTACGCAACGATCTCAATCATTGGCTGAG
This sequence comes from Moorena sp. SIO1G6, assembly GCF_010672795.1. NCBI lineage: Bacteria > Bacillati > Cyanobacteriota > Cyanophyceae > Coleofasciculales > Coleofasciculaceae > Moorena > Moorena sp. SIO1G6. The sequence continues at coordinate 20,072 of NZ_JAAHFZ010000054.1, read as the reverse complement.
GACTACAAAACAACAACTCGAACAAATTCTCGATCTAAACTCCCAGGATGAAATTCAGGTCGTTGTTCAAACACATGAGATTACCTCTGAATCCACCAAAAATATATTACACAAACTACCCTGGCACTGCTGGGACTTGTTTATTGATGACTGTTTTGGTGATGTTGCTCTCTCCTTCGCTGCATCAGAGCAAATTGCCGCTGCTATTGTTACTGACCAGAACTCAAATTCCCAAAGACCGAAACGGGTCAAAATCTTATGTATTTTAGGAGACAGCGGTCAAGGTATTGATGTGGAAGCTGATAGACGATTACTCCGAAAGATACCAGGAGCATATTGTGTTTTTCTGCGACAGCCAACTCTTGAAGAATTGGAATCATTTTTAAATAAATCTTGGGATATTCTATTTTTTGCTGGACATAGTGATGTTCAAGAAGATGGTCAAACTGGCTTGCTCAAAATTAATTCAGAAGAATCTCTAGATATTCAAACGATTAGAGAGACGATGGAAAGAGCCATTGAGCAAGGTATGAAGTTGGCTATTTTTAATTCCTGCAATGGACTGGGATTAGCACGTCAACTCGCAGATTTAGATATTGCTCAGATTATTGTTTGGCGAGAACCCGTTCCTGATCAAGTGGCACAAGAGTTTCTCAAATATTTTCTGGGATTTTTCACTACGCATTTATCTCTATATCGCTCTGTACAGGAAGCTAGAATCAAGCTACAGAGCTATATCAAAAAGAACAAAAATAAACTACCAAAAGTCAGTTGGCTACCAGTCATTCATCACAATCTAGCTAAAGAAAGCATCACCTGGAAACAGTTACGGGGACTCTCAGATACGGACACTATGCCCTCAACTCCAGCTCCTGTCAGTTCCTGGGGGATAGTAGGATCTCTCTTGCAATTAATGAAAATTGATATTGCCAGCAAGAAAGCTAGTCCCCGTGAAACCTTACTTAAGCGGGTAGAAAAATTCTGGATTCAAGGTGTTCTTAAGAAGTCTTTACATATCGAAGAAACCCTTGAATTGGGTCTAATTGAAGACCCTAGCGCCGTGATCAATCCCTCAAGTCAACAAGGAGCAAATTCAAGTCGGCAAAGACAATATCTGCCTGAAGGAACTAGAGCAATTGACGTATTTGGGGAACTTGAAAACACCAGAACAATGCTGATTCTTGGTAGATCGGGGTCAGGTAAGACCACCGCACTTCTCGAAATTGCTGATGAATTAATCAGTGATGCCAGGAAAAACACAACCCTACCAATTCCTGTAGTGCTCAACCTTTCCAGTTGGGCTGGGGAGAAAGAGCCAAAACCCTTAGCCCAGTGGCTGGTTACGGAACTGAATAGAATCTATCAGTTTTCTGAAAAGCAGTGTAAGGATTGGGTAAAAAATCAGCAACTACTACTTTTATTAGATGGTTTAGATGAAGTCAGAGAAAGCAAAAGAGGAGATTGCATTAGAGCAATCAATCAGTTTATAGGAAACTATAAAGAAACCGAAATGGTGGTTTGCTCTCGAATTCGAGATTACCACAAAATTTCAGAGAAGCTTCAATTTCAAACTGCTGTTTTCTATAGGCAACTTACAGACCAACAAATCCAACGGTATTTTGACGATGCTGGAGACGCCTTGTCAGGAGTTAAGGAATTAAAAGAAGAAGACGAAGCCATACAGGAATTAGTGAAAAGTCCTCTGACTCTAAACTTTATTGCTGTTGCCTATAAAGGTCAGACAAAAGATGACTTAAACAATGACTTAAACAATGACTTAAACAATGACTTATTAGACATAAGCTTATTTGAAAAACGTCGAAAGCATTTACTTGATGCTTATATTCAAAAAAAAATTGAAGAAAAGCCGGTAAAATTTTCAAAAAAAAGCTCAAAAAAATGGTTAATTTGGATAGCTCATCAAATCACACAAAGAGAGCGAAAAGAATTATTAATTGAGCGGATGCAGCCTGATTGCTTACCTGTAGGTATTCAACAATGGATCTATAGTGTTGTTTTTAGAGTGATTCTTGGACTGATAGCTGGATTGACTACAGCCTTACACTTTGGTACCCAGGTTACCGATGATATAGGAGTACAAATCTCCTTGGTAATTCCTTCAGTGATAGCAGCTATAGTATCCTGTCTAAGTTTTCCAGTGCTATCTTATTTGAAAACTATAACTATACCAGGTTTTAGGGTTGAGTTGATCCCTCAAAAAATCCAAAAACTATCTCAAAAACTATCTAAGCTTATTCCTGGAATTATATCTGGGCTACTCTATATCATCATTACTGCTTTAATGATCTATCCCATGGTTGGAGAGGGCATAAAAGATGATAAATGGAGGGCTATTCTATCTCCTGTGACGGCTGATGGAGTAGCTATGGGGTTCTTGTTAAGCTTTATCAACAGAGAAATAGGAATTATTGACACTATCAAGCGAGATCCTAAGCAAGCCATAAGATATGGAACGGTTGGACTAATAGGTGGTTTAATTTATATCCTTGTGCGTTTGTTGTTTACAAAAAGATATGATCTCAGCCAGTTCGGAGCTTATTTTGATATCTTTATTGAGGTTATAGTATTCTCAACACTTCCTGGACTGGTTGGTTTTTTAGGCAAAGGAGAAAACCTAGAACAAACCATAATTCCTAACCAGGGTGTTTGGAAGTCAGCTAAAAATGCTGGTATTTTCTTTGGAATCTTTTTTTTTGTAGGAATACTCTATAGCTTAAATTACATCCAAGCACCTCATGAGCTCATCAGTATTGCATTAGCGGTTGGTTTACTTACTGGGATAGTAGGTGGAACAGGACCAGTATTTGCTGGAGTTGTTTTAATTCAACACTTTACGTTACGTCTAATTCTCTGGTGGCAAGGCTATACTCCTTGGCATTATGCCCGCTTCCTTGACTACGCCACAGAACGTATCTTGTTAAGAAAAGTTGGGGGTGGTTATATCTTCATTCACCGCATACTGCAAGAACATTTTGCTCAAAGATATTCTGGAAACAGGGAACAGTGAATAGGGAATCGGGAATAGTGGCACAGGCTTCGACGCTGTGACGCTGACAGCTGATAGTTGATAGCCTCACAGTTGAATGCTTACAACACACCGAAAACTATCTCCTATTTTTTACTCAAACAACCATTTACGTCTAGTAGAAGCATTCTATCAGGTTCGTCTCATTCGTGCAGACCAACCATGGAATCAAGCAACAGAAACCCTCCGACGGGATCTTTGTGATCACTACCCTGTTTATGGACACTTTGAGTTCACGGCATCTTCTAGAGGAGTTATGAACAGTATTCTTTGGGATTAGCAAGAATCTTAAAAATAAGTGGGATGATTAACTTATTCAAATTATCCGTGTTGATATCTATAGGAATCTTAGGACAGGTATTAGTCTGACCATCTTGTAAAAACACTACTCCTGCATAAGATTTCAGCTCAGGCTGTTTAGATAAACCTAACAAAACTGAACCATCTAATAATGGCTGAGGAGGTAATACCATGTACTGGTATTGTTCAGTCTCATAAGAAAGTGAAAATCCTAATTCCCCTAGGGAATTAGCAAATTCTCCATTAGTGATATAATATTCATGTTGAAGTTGTAGTAGATTCCGCACCCTAGTAGTAGCTTCAACTTCTTTTGCTTTATTAGCTTGTCTCAGCAATGTAGGAAGTGCAATGGCAGACAAAATTCCTATGATAATAATTGCTACAAGCAACTCAAGCAGTGTGAAGCCTTGTTCCTGATTGCTAAAGTTCCAATCATTTTTAGAACGACCTAAACTACTAGGTTGCTGAGTTTTGAGCCAAATCGATAATCTATGGCGAGGCTTGCTCAACTTAAGTTGTTGTGGAAAACCTCTGGCTTGTTTTTTAGTAGACGACATAGTGTTTAAACCCTGACAACTATTGCCATTTTTTATTCATCCTGATTATAGAATTAATTGTCTACCCTCTAGCACCATGACTAAAGACACAATGTCTAGCAGTCATTATATATAGGGTTTATATTTGAGTTGTGAACATACTCCCAAACGCCAAGAAGCAAGAGGCAAAAGGCTAAAGGCAAGAGGGTAAAGAGATCTGAAGTGTATTGTCCAATAAAAAAATACCTCCTAGGTTTACATCTCATTTATAAACGCTATAGATATTTTCTATTCAGTCACTCCTTACACCGAATCGCCTTGGGCGAACAACTGGCTAACCTACCCTACACCGAACGCCTTGGGCGAACAACTTGCTAACTTGTTAACCTTCAACTTTCTAACCTTCAACCTGCCAACTCTTACTTATATCCCATGACTTTTTCCAATTACCCAATGACGGCGGAAAAAACGGGAAAGAGCAGACTCTTTTAAGGATAAATAAATGGGACGCCCGTGGGGACAAGTGCGAGGGTTTCTAGTCTTTTTCCACTGATCTAATAACTGCTGCATTTCTGACAAGCTCAGGGGGATGCCATTGCGAATTGCACTGCGGCAGGCAGTTGCTACTTGAGCGGTTTGTAAGTCTCCTCCTAAACTCAGCTCTAATAGGGCTTTGGCACAATCATCTCGTTGACGCAACAGTTCTGGAGCATTCCGTACTGCCCACAGCTCTTCTCCAAAGGGGTCCACTTCTAAACCAATGCGCTGTAGTTGTTCCACCTGGCTAGGGGATAAGTGCTGGAGAATGATGGGAGGTTCTAAGGGGACTAACTGCCAGCGATCGCATAATTCTTCATACAACACCCGTTCATGGGCAATGTGCTGTTCAATTAACCAAATACCAGTAGGATGCTCGGCTACAATATACATATTATGAAGCTGAGCCATGGCTCGCAGTTGGATTAGCCCAATATCATCAGTTTTGTTATCAATTTTGCTATCAATTTTGCTATCAGTTTTGTCAGTAATTTCTTGAGTAGCTACTATCCCTTGAATTGAACGACTGGTGGTGTAACCTCCTCTAGCTTCTGATGTTTTGAGTAACTGTTTTACCCTGTTGGAGTGAATGGTTTCTGGGAGATTGGCTGGGGTGATTCGCAAAGCGTGCTCGATAGCTTCAGCAACTTGCTCTTGCCAGTAAGATACGGAGTGTAAGTAAATTTCGGTCTTTGCTGGATGACGATTCCAGTCGATTTGACTCGGACAAATCCGCAGGTGCAGGAAACAAATGGGATAGCGATCGCGAGGCAAGGTTCGAGCTAATCCTGTGATCATGGTTTGTTCCAATTCATGCGATCGCACAATTCGTCCATTAGTCGCTACCTTTACCCAGTCTGGACGTCTGCGATGGCATCGATCGGGTAATCCTAACACTAGCTCCATCAAACCATTTCCGACATTTCCCTTGGTGCTTTTATCCTGTTGTTGTTCTGTTGCCGAATCCGGTATGGGCACTTCTACCGTTAACGGCTGCAAATCACTTTCCTTTAACTGCTTGATAATTTGAGGCAGAATCTGTTGGGCAGTATGACCAGGACAAAGATTAAACCATGGACGTCCATTTTGCTCCACTTGCCAGCTAACCCTAGGATGACACAGAGCATGTTGATGAATAATGGTTTGGACAGCACGCAACTGTTGTGCCATCGGCGGTAAACCCTGGCGACGCACGGGCAATTTACCAAATAAATTAGACACTATCACAATCGTACCGGGTGCGATCGCAGCAGATTCAATCTGACGCAGTTGACCTTGGGAATTATAGATAACTCGCCACCCCTGACTATTTCCTGGACATCGGCTCAAAATTTCTAACTCTGCCACAGCCGCCAAACTATGCAACGCTTCCCCACGAAATCCCAAACTAGTAATCTTCCACAGATCATCACTACTACAGATTTTGCTAGTACTGTGGGCAAAAGCCGCTTTTTGCAAATTCTTCACCTCCATCCCTGTGCCATTATCTGCCACTCGTACCCGCCATTGCTCAGTCCACAGGGAAACAGTAATCCGAGTTGCCCCAGCATCAAGGGAATTTTCGATCAGTTCTCGCACCACTGCCGCTATTGAATCAATGACTTCCCCAGCAGCAATTAGATGAACTACGTTTTTAGGTAGGGTTTGAATAATCATTTCAGGGAATCGGGAATCGGGAATCGGGAATTGGGAATCGGAACCCACCCCTAACCCCTCCCAGGAGGGGAACGGGAATCGGGAATCGGGAATCGGGAATCGGGAAAAAATTGTACCTCATAAGTATGATAAACGCTATATAGTGAATTTTTAATTAATTTTGTATAAAACACAAAGGACAACAAACAATATTACTATAAATAATGTGATTAAACGGATTTACCTTAGTTCTATATAACCAACGTTATCCAGAAGTTAAGAATTTGGAGTATCGCGTCAGTAATATCACTTCAGGAGTATCGCCTCAGGAGTAATTATAAATTATTTACCCAATAATTAGTAATTCATCAGCGTTTTATCAGCCATCCAATTTTCGATTATATCTCAACAATATTGAGAAGTATACTAATTCATTCATTATGGTTATTTATATTAACAATAAAACTGCAAATTTATGACCTATAATTTAAATTTAATGCTATAGTATGTTGTGTATATAATCAAAAGTATTGCTGATATAACATAACCCTAAAAAAACTCCGAATGAGTCTGATAATTGCTAGATGAGGTACAGTCAATTTTCTTCCCCCGACTCCCTCGGTGCGCTTTCCGTAGGCGAATTAAATTCGCCACGGGTCGCACCGCTCCCGATTCCCGATTCCCGACTCCCGATTCCCTACTCCCTACTCCCTAAGGAAACAATGAACCAACAACGACAAAAACCCCACTACTCAATATGTCAGGGATTCCGTATTCCCATGGGATTTCCGGTAACCTGTTTTGAATCTGGACTGAATTACAATGCTCAAGCGGAGGATAACTTTATTGTTACGTATCCCAAATTTTGATTCCCAGTAAGCATATGCGCTACTTGAGGTGCTACTTGAGGTGCCGTCAGCTGTCAGCCGTCAGCTAAAAGCTCACGCTACTTGAGGTGCTTAAGATAAACCTTGACGGGAGAATTTAATAGTTCAAGATTTTGTAAGCATTCAGCAGTCAGCAGTCAGCAGTCAGCAGTCAGCGGTCAGCGGTCAGCTTATTTTATTCAAAAGCACCGATTGCGCTACGCGCAAGCTGCGCGAACAGTAGGGTGGCACAGGCTTCGACGCTGTGACCTAACCCATAAGCTGATAGCTAATAGCTGAAAGCTGATAGCTAATAGCTAATAGCTGAAAGCTGATAGCTGATAGCTGATAGCTGATAGCTGATAGCTGAAAGCTGATAGCTGATAGCTGATAGCTGATAGCTTAGCTCCCTACTCCCTAAAACCCAGAATAAAAATAGCTCACCCAATTCAAAACTGCTACACATGGACACCTACGAATATCAAGTCGGTGGTAGTTTAAAATTAAATGCCCCTAGTTATGTAGAGCGTCGAGCTGATGCTGAACTTTATAATGCCTTAATTAGGGGTGAGTTTTGTTATGTGTTCAACTCCCGACAGATGGGTAAGTCTAGCTTGCGCTTACGGATCAAGCATCGACTGCAACAGGCTGGTTTTAGCTGCGCTTCTATTGATATGACGCGCATTGGTAGCGAAACTATTACTCCCCAGCAGTGGTATAAGGGATTAGTAGTTGAGTTATTAAGGAATTTCAAACTTTACCGGAAGGTTAATTTAAAAACTTGGTGGCGTGAGCACGATGATTTATCGGAAATCCAGCGATTGAGTCAGGTGATCGAAGAGATTTTGTTAGTTAACCTCAAAAGCGAAAAGATTTTTATTTTTATCGATGAAATCGATAGCGTGATTAGCCTCAATTTCCCGACCGATGATTTTTTTGCTCTGATTCGATCCTGCTATAACCAGCGAGCAGAAAATCCAGACTACAATCGCCTCACCTTTGCTTTATTTGGAGTCGCCACCCCTTCGGATTTAATTTCCCAGATAAAACGAACTCCTTTTAATATTGGTAAAGCTATTGATTTGCATGGTTTTACCCTAGAAGAAGCTCAACCATTAGCATCAGGATTAGTAGGATTAGTAGAGAATCATCAAACTATTCTCAAAGAGATATTGGCTTGGACAGGAGGACAACCATTTCTGACTCAAAAGCTGTGCTATCTGGTGCAGATATCGAATCAAAAGGCAATTAGTGGCTCTCTGACGATTCCCCCTGGTACGGAAGGATTTTGGTTAGAGCAGCTTGTGCGTAAGGAAATTATTGAAAACTGGGAAGCCAATGATCAACCGGAGCATTTACGAACCCTACGGGAACGCATTCTCAGAAATGAACAAGGCTCTAGTCGGTTATTAGCCCTTTATCAGGAAATCTTACAACAGGGAGAAATTGCTGCAGATGATACTCCTGAACAAATAGAATTACGGCTAAGTGGGTTAGTTGTCAAGGAGCCTGGTCAGGATAACAAAACTTCCCCAGTATTAAGGGTTTATAATCCCATCTACCAGTCTATTTTTAATCAGGATTGGGTTGAGCAAAAATTAGGGAATCTGCGACCTTATAATCAAGCCCTAAACGCTTGGTTAGCCTCCAACCGTGAAGATAATTCTCGGCTGTTGCGAGGACAAGCTTTAGCAGAAGCCTTAAACTGGAAAGCGGGCAAACGGTTGAGTATAGTAGATGATGAATTCTTAGCTGCTTCTCAAGAATTAAGCTGGATTGAACAGCAACGGTATTTAGAAGCAGAACGGGCTAAGGAAGCAGAAGCAAGATTAGCAGAACAGAAAAAAAGTGCCAGACGACTCAAGTTCTTGCTAATGGCAGTGGGCACAGCATTGATGGTTTCCACAGGGTTAGGGGTGACCACTTACCTCGGATATAGACGCTCAGCTATTAGCGAAATGAATGCGATCGCAAAATCCTCAGCAGCGCTCTTTGCCTCCAATCAACAATTGGACGCCCTAGTAGAAGCGATCAGAGCCAAGGAACGATTGAAAAGCTTTGGTAACGCAGACCCCACTACGGAAACTCAAGTAGAATCGGTGCTAAGACAGGCAGTTTATGGGACTGTTGAATATAATCGCTTAGTAAAGCATAGTAATCAGGTTTGGGCAGTTGCCATTAACCAGGATGCTAATCTAATCGCTACCGCTAGTTACGATAAGACCATCAAACTCTGGACACTGGATGGTAAACTACTATCTACTCTCAACGGTCATCAAGCTGGAGTTTACGACATTGCCATTAGCCTAGACGGCAATCTGATTGCTTCCGCTAGTGACGACAAAACCGTCAAACTCTGGAAACGGGATAGTCAGGGAACGTTTCAACCCCGACCCTATAAAACCCTCAACGGCCATCAAGCTGGCGTTTATGGTGTTGCCATTAGCCCCGACAGCCAGATGATTGCTTCAGGGTCTGGAGACAAAACCGTTAAGCTCTGGAAAGCTGACGGTACCTTGATTACTACTCTTAAAGACCATAGCGCTACTGTTTATGGAGTGGCCATTAGCCCAGATGGTCAAACCATTGCGTCAGCGTCAGGGGACAAAACCGTTAAACTTTGGGGCTATAATGGGAAATTACTAAGGACGTTTCAGGGGCATAATGACCGCGTTTACAACGTTGCCATCAGCCCAGATGGTCAAACCATTGCGTCAGCGTCAGGGGATAAAACCGTTAGACTTTGGGGTACTGATGGCACTTTACTAAACACCCTTCAGGGCCATAGCGATCGCGTTTACAACCTTGCGATCAGCCCAGATGGTAAAACCATTGCGTCCGCGAGTTGGGACGGAACCGTTAACCAGTGGAGTTGGGAAGGCACATTACTCACTACCCTCAGAGGACATCAAGATTTAGTGTACGGTGTGGCCATTAGCCCAGACGAAAAAACTATTGCATCCGCGAGTTGGGATGGAACGGTCAGGCTCTGGAAACCCGATGGCATCATCCTCACCAGGCTCAGGGGGCATAGTGATTTAGTTTGGGCAGTGGCCATTAGCCCAGACGGAAAAACCATTGCATCGGCGAGTTGGGATCACACAGTCAAACTGTGGAATAAAGACGGTAGCCTACAAAGAACCCTAACTGGCCATAGTGCTAGAGTTTCCGGAATAGCGATTAGCCCAGATGGTGAGATGATTGCCTCCGCTAGTGCCGATAACACCATCAAGCTCTGGCACAGAAACGGTAGCTTGCTAAAAACTTTAACAAATCATACCAGCGCCGTTTTAGCAGTAGTCTTCAGCTCCGACGGTGAGATGATTGCCTCCGCTAGTGCCGATAACACCATTAAGCTCTGGAAACAGGACGGTACCTTAATTAATACCCTCAAGGGCCATAGCGATCGCATTGATGGAGTAGCCTTCAGCAAGCGATGCAGCGCGGTCTTGGGGGTTTCCCCCATGAGCGACTGCATCAAGAAAGACGGGACTCTAATTGCTTCCGCCAGTTGGGATAAAACTGTCAAGCTTTGGAAGCCAGACGGAACCTTGATTACTACCCTGAAAGGACACCATGACCGGGTTTACAGCGTTGCCATCAGTCCCGACGGTGAAACCATTGCGTCAGCGAGTTGGGACAAAACCATTAAACTCTGGAAGCGCGATGGTACCTTGATTACTACCCTCAACGGTCATCAAGCAGGGGTATTAGCAGTAGTGTTTAGCCCTGACGGTAACAGAATTGCTAGCGCTAGTTATGACAAAACCGTCAAACTCTGGAAGCAGGATGGAACCCTTTTAACTACCCTGAAAGGACATAGCGATGGCGTCTTAGCCGTAGTTTTCAGCCCAAATGGTGAGATGCTCGCCTCCGCTAGTGGAGACAACACTGTTATTATATGGGATTTAGATCAAGTCCTCGATTTAGATCAGTTACTAATCTATGGTTGCAATTGGATACAAGATTATTTGAAGACCAACTCGGAGGTTAATGATGTTTGTCACCCTTTTGAATAGGCAATAGGCATGCTAGCAATAGGCAAGAGTAGATGTAGGGTGGGCAGTGCAACAGACCGATTGATCTGGCTTGGATTTTGCGTAGGTATGCACTGCCCACCAAGAATTAATTACAATCGAACAATTGTTGTTAACTGATACTCAATGGGATTCGGCTTCGCCGACCCTATGCGAACGCATTTAACAATTTCACTAATCATACTAACCGGTTTGATTCTTGTTTGACCCGGTGGTGCGTTACACCGACCGGCTGTAGCAATGCTGACGACGAGGCAGAAAATGAGGGTGAGCCCGTCTTATCACGCACCCTACGCAACTTTCAACCGAACAACCTTCAACCTTAAACCGAACAACCTTCAACCTTAAACCGAACAACCTTCAACCGAACAACCTTCAACCTTCAACCGAACAACTTTCAACCTTCAACCGAACAACTTTCAACCGAACAACTTTCAACCCCCAAAAAAATAGCCGCAGAAATACTTTCCACGGCTAGAATTTATCTTTATGACTCAACTTTGTAAACCAAACCAGACAACATAATCCGATATGATTAGACCGTAAGCATATGCGCTACGCGCACGCTACGGGAACAGCTATCAGTTATCAGCTATCAGTTATCAGCTATCAGTTATCAGCTTATGCGCTACGCCAACAGCTTTTGAATAAAACAGGTAACTATTTGTTTAATCTGAGTTATGTCTGCTGACCGCTGACTGCTGACCGCTGACTGCTGACCGCTGACCGCTGACCGCTGACTACTGACATCAGACCCGATTTTTTTGCCAAGGGGGTAAAACCCCCCATAAGTTAGTTTAACCGATAATTAAGTACTTCGTCATTATCGTAATGAATTCCCCTGGGATCCCAGTGGGCTGAAGGGGGCTCCACTCCGAGATTTCCGCGTAACGCAGTGCATAAAGGGCATACATGGTATTGAGTATTGCCTTACGTGACCCTTTCAAAATGTGCTTAACTGGGTATTTTTTTGGAGAAGGTTCCTGAGGAGTATTACCGGGAGTAGTCTCTTCAGGATTGTTGTTTTCGTTTGGTACAAAGTCTTCAGTCATAATTAAACTCGTGTTTGAAGTTTACAAATATAATCATAACGATTATAGTTAAAATTGTCAAGGAATTTTAGAATTTTTTTTCTGAAGGGGTATTGAAAGAAAATGTACGGAAAAGAAATAGAATTTAGAATTTAGAATTTAGAATTTAGAATTGGGAATTGGGAATCGGGAACAGTTGCGTAGGGTGCGTTAGGGGCGGACTTGCCCTAATTGTTTGCTCAAGCGCCAGCCTTGGTATAGTCCGCCCCGTAACGCACCACCAGGTCAAACAGCAAAAGAATCGTAGGGTGGGCATTGCCGATAAATATCATGATTGAACGGCGATTAATGAAATGGGCAATGCCCACCAATACCCAATCATAATCGGGAATCGGGAATCGGGAATCGGGAATCGGGAATGCCTTCGCTTAGCGTGACATGCAGGTCAATCGCGTTTTTTTGGGGAGTTAATTTACTGATATCATCGGCAAAAATAAGAAAAAAAATAAAATATATAATAGAAATTGTGATAGGTATATAAAATGAATTGTTATAACTTTTGTTCCCTGTTCCCTGCTCCCTATTCCCTACTCCCTACTCCCTACTCCCTATATTTCCCTGTGTTAAACTAAATCGAGATTGGGTTTCATGCATCTACTGGTTAATGCTATATAATTAACTGGAGGCTAATCCTTGAATAAATTGACGGGCTTCATTAAAATCTCAAGCGACCAGGACTCATTGCCCAGTGCGGATATCGTGTTTGTTCACGGGCTGGGAGGGGATGCTAGAAGCACGTGGCATCCTAAGGAAAAACAGGATGATGATGACTTCTGGCCAGTTTGGTTAGGAAACGATCAGCTAGGTCTTAACATCTGGTCTTTTGGGTATAACGCTAAAGCGACAAACTGGAAAAGCAACAGCAGTATGCCTCTTTTCGATCAAGCCAGTAATTTATTAGATTGCTTAGATAGTCGGGATCTGGGTAAACGTCCATTAGTATTTATTACTCACAGTCTGGGCGGGCTTTTAGTCAAAAAGATGCTTCGTAGTGCTAATGATTATGATAACTATAAAGGCATTATTGAGCAGACTAAAGGAATAGTATTTCTGGGTACTCCCCACACTGGATCTGATCTAGCTGATGTAATTGATAAAATTCGCATTGTTACACGAACTACAGTAAGTGTGGAGGAACTCAAAGCTCATGCCCCTCAGTTAAGGGAATTAAATCAGTGGTATACACAAAATGCTCCTCGTTTAGGAATTGACACAAAGGTCTATTACGAAACCCAGCCTTTGAAAGGGATTTTGGTTGTAGACGAGGATAGTGCCAACCCAGGCATTGCAGGAGTGAAGCCGGTTGCCATGCCAGATGACCACATTTCGATATCCAAACCCAAGTCTCCAGACAGTGAGCTCTATCTTAGTGTCAAGAAATTTATCAAAGAATGCCTCAAAACTCCTGGGTGGCTGTATAACATCAATGGAATAGAAGTAAAAAAAAACGGACAAAATTAAATCCCCCCAGTAACATTATCAATCGAGGCACTCCCCACTTTGTCGGTAGGGACCCTCAACTTGAGCAGCTCCATCGGGAATTTGAACAGACCAATCAATTAGTGATTTGTGCCATTGCCGGAATGGGCGGTGTGGGCAAAACCGAATTAGCTCTACAATATGCTCTGAACAATCAGCACAACTACCCTGGTGGTTTGTGCTGGTTCCCAGTGCGAGGGTTGGATCTCGGGACTCAAGTTGTCAATTTTGCCCGTACTAAATTAGGATTAACCATTCCAGATCAACTAGAGTTCAACCAACAGGTAGAATACTGCTGGGGGCATTGGCCAGAAGGAACAGCATTGATCGTGCTGGATGATGTGCCTTCTTTCAGCAACGACTACAAACAGAGAATTCAGCCCTACTTACCTCCAGCCCAATCCCGCTTCAAAGTACTGGTCACCAGCCGTCAGCGTCCAGGGGCTTCTTACCGACGAATTGACTTGGATGTACTATCCCCAGAAGCAGCATTGGAATTATTGGAATCCCTTGTTGGAAAAGAGCGCATTGATCAGGAACGAAAAGAAGCACAAGCGTTATGTGAATGGTTGGGTTATTTGCCCTTAGCTTTGGAGTTAGTCGGACGATATTTAGATATACATCCAAATTTAACTATCCCTAAAGTTCAGAAACGTTTAGAGAAAAAGAAATTAGCAGCAAAGGCATTACTTTATCAAACAGAACAAGGGGAGATCACAGCCCAGTTGGGAGTTGCAGCAGCCTTTGAGTTATCCTGGGAAGATTTGGAAGAGTCTCCAGAAGCCCAACAGTTGGGATGTCGTTTGAGTTTGTTTGCTCCTGCTCCTTTTGATTGGTCACTAGTAGAGTCTTGTGTTATCGAAACTGAAGATGAGGAGGAATGGGAAGAAGAACAAGAAGACTTGGAAGAATTACGGGATAGTTTCCTAGTCAATCGTAATCTATTGCAACTGACCGAACAGCAAACCTATCGACTCCATCAACTAATTCGAGAATTTTTCCAGACCAAGCTGGCTCAATTACCAGAGGCCGATGGCTACAAGCAAAGCTTTTGTCAGGTAATGGTGGCTGTAGCTCAATTGATTCCCCAGACACCAACTCAGGAAATCATTGCAGCAGTTAACCCCGCCATCCCTCATTTAGTTGAAACTGCCACAGTCCTAACTGATTGGCTCAGGGATGAAGATTTAATATGGCCTTTTGTTGGCTTAAGAAGATTCTATGAAGGTCAAGGTACCTATGACCAGGCTGAAGCGTTGTGTAAGCAATGTTTAGAGATAACCAGAACCCGCTTGGGTCAAGACCATCCCGATGTGGCCACCAGTCTCAACAACCTGGCTGGACTCTACTACTCAATGGGGCGCTATGACCAGGCCGAACCCCTCTATCAACAGGCTTTGAAGATCAGAAAGCAGCTGCTGGGTGAGGAGCATGTCGATGTAGCCGACAGTCTCAACAACCTGGGATTACTCTACAAGTCAATGGCGCGCTATGACCAGGCCGAACCCCTCTATCAACAGGCTTTGGAGATGAAAAAGCAGCTGCTGGGTCACCACCATCCCGATGTGGCCACCAGTCTCCATAACCTGGCTGCACTCTACAAGTCAATGGGGCGCTATGACCAGGCCGAACCCCTCTATCAACAGGCTTTGGAGATGAAAAAGCAGCTGCTGGGTCACCACCATCCCCATGTGGCTACCAGTCTCCATAACTTGGCTGCACTCTACAAGTCAATGGGGCGCTATGACCAGGCCGAACCCCTCTATCAACAGGCTTTGGAGATCAGAAAGCAGCTGCTGGGTCACCACCATCCCCATATGGCCACCAGTCTCAACAACCTGGCTGGACTCTACGAGTTAATGGGGCGCTATGACCAGGCCGAACCCCTCTATCAACAGGCTTTGGAGATCAGAAAGCAGCTGCTGGGTCACCACCATCCCGATATAGCCCAAAGTCTCAACGGCCTGGCTGGACTCTACGAGTCAATGGGGCACTATGACCAGGCGGAACCCCTCTATCAACAGGCTTTGGAGATGTATAAGCAGCTGCTGGGTCACCACCATCCCGATGTGGCCACCAGTCTCAACAACCTGGCTGGACTCTACGAGTTAATGGGGCGCTATGAACAGGCCGAACCCCTCCATGTAGAGGCATTGGAGATCAAAAAGCAGCTGCTGGGTCACCACCATCCCTCGGTGGCCACCAGTCTCAACAACCTGGCATTTCTCTACCAGTCAATGGAGCGCTATGACCAGGCGGAACCCCTCTATCAACAGGCTTTGGAGATGAAAAAGCAGCTGCTGGATCACCACCATCCCTCGGTGGCCAAAAGTCTCAACGGCCTGGCATTACTCTACTGTAATCAGGGGCGCTATGATCAGGCCGAAGCCCTATTTGTCCAGGCTTTGGAGATTGCAGAACAGAAGTTAGGGTCAAATCATCCTAACACTGTAAGCATCCGTAAGAATCTAGAAAGTTTGCGCGATATAAAAAAGTAACAGGGAACAGAATAAACGATATCCGAATAGTTTTTGATGTTATCCTAAATCAGCAATATTATTCATTAATTAGCTAGAAATACTATATATAGTACTACCCATTAAGATGTTTGACATTGTCTTGATGCAGTCGCTCATGGGGGAAACCTTGCTATCCCAGGTAGCAGCCAGAATCGATATGATTGAAGATAGACAACAGCAGCGTAACCTATCTGCCTGCGTGCAACTGTTGGCTGGGGTTAAATTTGATGAACAGTTAATTCAAGCTTATTTTCGGGAGGATATGATGCAAGAGTCAGTAGTTTATCAACGAATTATTCGCCAAGGATTAGAACAAGGATTAGAACAAGGATTAGAACAAGGATTAAAACAAGGATTAAAACAAGGATTAGAACAAGGATTAGGACAGGGATTAGAACAAGGAAAGCGCAGCGATGCAGCGCGGTCTTGGGGGTTTCCCCCATGAGCGACTGCATCAAGAAATGAGCTTAATTTGATTATCCGTCAAATTAACCGTCGCTTAGGTAAGATAAATCCCCAATTACAAAATCAAATTGAGCAGTTATCCTTTGAGCAGTTGGAGGATTTAGGAGAAGCGTTGTTAGATTTTGAAACTGAAGTGGATTTGACCAATTGGTTAAACCAGTTAACGGATAAGTAAAATCCCGTTAGGTGTCGCACTCAAAAGCCGTGCCATGGAGAGCTGATAGAGTGGGTAAGGAAAAGCTTTACCCACTCTACTATTGCTACAGCAATCGGGTGCATCTCATATTTGCTGTTTGACCCGGTGGTGCCTTACGGGACGGACTGTCCCAACTAAATTCTAAATTCCAAATTCTAAATTCCAAATTCTAAATTCTAAATTCTAAATTCTAAATTCTAAATTCTAAATTCTTCATTCTTCATTCTCTACTTCCTCAATAGACAAGCCTAAAGCTGAACTCACTTGCTCCACTGTTAGTCCCATTGCCAATAGCTTAGGAATAGCATCTCTTTGTGAACGTTCAGCTTGCTCAGCTCGTTGTTTTTCTTGCTCAGCTCGTTGTTTTTCTTGCTCAGCCCGTTGTTTTTCTTGTTCCGCTCGTTCACTGCCCATCAGCAGTAGATTACCTTCCGTATCCCACCACCTTAGCCACAAGTGATTCTGATTAAGATTCTGATATGAGCCTTCCCATACACCTAATTCTACCCCTAACTGTTCAATAGGATAATGTCCCCTTTGATTAGTCTTCATCTGGTGATATTTACCATTAACTAGATGATAGACTTCTAACTCCCCAGTATCAAATATATAGATTCCGTAGTAGGGAATGCGAATAATTTGTTCATAAACCCAGAATTTACCTGGTTTAGTTTTTTCTTCCCCAGTAGCAGATAAAGGAGTAGAATCCCTTTCCTCGTCTCCATTGCCACTAGCAAATTCCAGAGCAATCAGAGGTGCTAGGTGTTCTTGCCAAAGTACATAGGAACGACGAATTTTACCATCTAACAGAGGAGGTACTCCCGGTACATAAAACCAATCCGGAGCTTCTGCTCCTCTTTCTAAAGGTTCTGTGATCCGCCAATAGATACCTGAGTCTTGACCAATAGCGTATTGTCTGTCCGGATGAATTTTCTGGAGAACCGGTTCAATAGAATCAGTTAAAATAATGCTTTGGGGATGCTCATGGAAGTTCTTCACAAATTCGCCATTGGATTCTGGTAGTTGAGTATGATCCGGTAACGAAATAGTTAGACCTGTGCGCTCTAAGCTCTGGGTCATGACAACCTCATCTTGGGAAATGATTTGTAAGCATATGCGCTACGCGCACGCTACGCGAACAGCGGTCAGCCGTCAGCGGTCAGCCGTCAGCGGTCAGCCTTTAGCTGATAGCCGTCAGCGGTCAGCCTTTAGCTGATAGCTGATAGCTGAATACTTACAATGATTTAGGTATACTTACTACTTATTTTAGCAGTTCTAAATACCCAATTAAGAACTGCTAAAATAAGTAGTAAGCATTTAGCTATCAGCCTTGGCCTTGACCTTTGGGTCACCCTACGGGAAACGAGGTTTATTTTAAGCTGACGGCTGACAGCTGACGGCACCTCAAGTAGCGTGCGCGTAGCGCATATGCTTACAATCAGTGGCCTAGATTCCCAACCGTTGATAAACCTCGTCCAAATGTTGAAAATGATGCTGGGGATTAAAACATTCCTCTATTTCTGAAGGAGTTAGCTTACTAGTAACCTCAGGATCCTTAGTAATCAAATTGTAGAAGTCTCCCTCAGGTTGATTCCAGGCTTGATGGGCACAAGACTGAACAATACTGTAGGCATCTTCCCGATTCATCCCCTTTTCTACTAACGCTAACAACACCTTTTGGCTAAAGACCACACCCCCATAAACATTCATATTCCGCTTCATGTTTTCTGGATAAACCAACAAGTGTTTCACTAAATCTGTGATTTCCACTAACATGAAGTGAGTTAAAATACACACATCTGGCAGAATGACTCGTTCTACAGAAGAATGAGAAATATCCCGCTCATGCCATAGGGCAACATTTTCTAAAGCAGCCACCGCATGACTCCGCAGAATTCGTGCCATCCCGCTTAGCCGTTCAGAACGAATTGGATTACGTTTGTGTGGCATAGCAGAAGAACCTTTCTGTCCTTTAGAAAAGAATTCTTCTACTTCTAAGACATCGGTTTTTTGGAGATTGCGAATTTCCACAGCAAACCGTTCAATGGTTGCCCCTAACAGAGCTAACTGTTGGACAAACTCACCATGGCGATCGCGAGAAATAATTTGGGTTGAGGCAGTATCAGGTTGCAGTGACAGGTTTTGACATGCGATCGCTTCCACTTGAGGGTCAATATTGGCATAGGTTCCCACAGCACCAGAAATCTTGCCCACAGATATGTTTTCACGCAGACCCACTAAGCGATCGCGATGGCGGCAAACTTCTGCTAACCAACCGGCCAGCTTAAAACCAAAGGTAATTGGTTCAGCATGAATTCCGTGAGAACGACCAATCATCACCGTGTAGCGATGTTGTTGTGCCTGGTAGCGAATCGCTTGAGCAAGCTTCTCGATCTGTTCGAGGATAATATTTAGACTAGCAACCAGTTGCAGTGCCAAGGCAGTGTCTAAAACATCGGAACTAGTCAAGCCTAAGTGTATGTAGCGTCCCACATCCCCTACATACTCATTCACATTAGTCAGAAAGGCAATCATGTCATGGCGGACTTCTTGCTCAATCTCTTGCACCCGCTTGAGGTCAAAATCCGCCTTTGCCTTAATTTCCTCTACTGCTTCACCGGGAATCTTACCCAGTTCCGCTTGTGCTTCACAAACAGCTATTTCCACCTGAAGCCAGGTTTTGAGCTTGTAGGTATCCGTCCACAATTCCCCCATCTCGGGTAGGGTGTAGCGCTCAATCAATTCCCATATCGCAGAACACAACCTTACAATTATAGCAGTTATCAATGGGTTTAGGGACTTTCGTCTTGGGTTAATCGGAGTCGGGAGTCGGGAGTCGGGAGTCGGGAGTCGGGAGTCGGGAGTCGGGAGTCGGGAGTCGGGAGTCGGGATGTAGTGCTGCCAAAGGCTTTTTCCACGGGGCTTTCAAGGTATTGAATCTACCTGAACCGGAAGATAAACGCTATATAATGGATTAATAATTAATGATTAATCATGGGTCAAATCCCCTATCCCCTGTTGCCTGTTGTCACCTACCATGACCAATTTTCCTCTCAATGCTGGGTCTATCCAAATATCCGGGAACGTGAGAACCCCTCTCTTTTAAGGAGGGTCAGAAGTTACCGTAAGAAGAGTGGAGCCTTTATAGGCGACAGACTATGCAAAAAAGGGTTAAAACTCATGAAATAAGGCTCCACTCTTCTAAGGTTTCGTCTCCGGGATGAAACGGACACGACGGGCTTGCTGACGGACACAAGTGGTTGAAAAGTAAGTAGGGAAGGGGTTGGACAAAACAGAAAAATCTGGGTAAATGGGGTAGTCAAGAAAAATCCCAATTATGACCCAGAAAAAAATCTACTCACAAG
>NZ_JAAHFZ010000053.1:0-42821 GCF_010672795.1 Moorena sp. SIO1G6 | reverse complement strand
TGCAAAATGCTGGTGCGGATGCTGCGATCGCATCCCTGTGGAGCGTGGATGACAAAGGTACCCAAGTCTTGATGAATAAATTTTATGAGGTCTTAAAACAGGGGAACGTTACTAAAGCCGAAGCCCTGCGACAAGCTCAAATTGCTTTCATTAGCAGCAAGGTAGGGTCTGGTTTCGAGCATCCCTTTTATTGGGCACCGTTTATTTTAATTGGGAATGGATTATAGGGTTATTTGGTTGAAGGTTAGGAGGTTGAAGGTTGAAGGTTATGGGGTTGAAGGTTATGGGGTTGAAGGTTGAAGGTTATGGAGTTTAAGGTTGAAGGTTCAGAAGATAACCGGCAAACTTGCTAACTTGCTAACTTGCTAACCTACTAACCGGCAACCTACTAACCTTCTGCTAACCTTGGCCAAAAGGCCACGCTACGCGAACAACCTGCTAACCTTCTGCTAACCTAGAAGACAGAGCTGATGGGAGGTTAAGGGATGCCGTCAATCTTTCCCGGTATGGATCCGTATTTAGAGCATCCGGATTTATGGCCAGAAGTACATCATTGGTTGATTAGTTTAATTGCTGAGTCTTTAATTCCTCAGGTACGTCCGAAGTATAAAGTAGCTATTGAAAAGCGAATTTATCAGGTTAATAAAACTAACCAAGATGACGTCTTATTAGTGGGAATTCCTGATGTTACTGTTAAACGTCAACCCAATACTGAAGATTCTCCCACCTCTAAGAGGTTGTCTGAGAAGTCTCATTTGCTACATCCAAGCCCCCTAAATCCCCCAATTTTGGGGGACTTTTAGAAGCAAATTGACTCTTGTTCCCCCCAAAGTTGGGGGGCTAGGGGGGCAAAATTCAGTATCAAAAAACTTTTCAGATATCCTCTAAGGTTGCTGTTGCGTCACCAACCACAAAACCGGTAACAGTAATCGTTCCTATGCCTGAAGAAATCAAACAAGGGTATTTGGAAGTAAGAGATATGACTACCGGTGCTGTGGTAACCGCTATCGAAGTTTTATCTCCAGTAAATAAGCGCTCTGGTGAAGGAAGAGAAACTTACCTGAAAAAACGCCAACGGGTGTTAGGAAGTTTGACCAATTTAGTGGAGATCGATTTGCTCAGAGGCTGGAAACCAATGCCACTCTTAGATAATACTATTGAAAGCGATTATCGGGTTTTGGTTAGTCGAGAGGAGCATCGCCCACGAGCAGAGTTATATACTTGTAATCTCCCAGAGCAACTACCAACTTTTTCCCTACCGTTACGTCCAGAAGATTCTGAACCGATAGTGGATTTACAAGGTATAATCAGTAGTGTTTATGAGCGAGGGGGTTATGATTATCAACTCGATTATGACCAAGAGCCAGTACCAGCTTTATCAGAAACAAATCGGATATGGGCTAAGGAATTGTTGAAAACTGCTATATAGCAATTTTCATAGTTATCAGGTACAGATAATTTTTTCTAAATTCCTAATTCTAAATTCGCGCATTCTACTTGGTGGTGCGTTACGGGGCGGGCTATTCTAATACTGGCGACGAAGTGGAAAATTAGGGCAAGCCCGCCCCTAACACACCCTACACATCTGTTGCTAAATTCCCAATTCGCGCATTCTACTTGGTGGTGCGTTACGGGGCGGGCTATTCTAATACTGGCGACGAAGTGGAAAATTAGGGCAAGCCCGCCCCTAACACACCCTACACATCTGTTGCCCCGATTCCCGACTCCCGATTCCCGATTCCCGATTCCCGACTCCCGATTCCCGATTCCCCAATTCTAAATTCTAAATTCTAAATTCTAAATTCAATAAATCATCCAACTCAGCATAATCCGGCAACCTAGTATCAATTGACTTACCCTGGCGCAAGATAATTCGGTCATGTTGGGGACGGGACAAAAGTTCACTGAAATGGCGTCCCTTAAACAAAATCAAATCTGCCGGGAGTCCCACCCCAATCCTACCCATGTCAGGTAAACCCATTAAATCAGCCGCTGTCTTGGTTACGGCACAGGGCCAATCACCGATGGGCATATCTAAATGGGCAATCCGTACGGCTTGGGTAAACACTTCTAATACATCATGGTCCCCAAATCCATAAAAGGGGTCTCGACAATTATCACTAGCTAATGTTACCGGAATACCCTGTTGTTTAATTTCATGGAGCCTGGTTACTCCCCGCCAGGAAGGTGTAGAGTTAGCCTGTCGATCTTGTAGATAAAGATTGCACATGGGTAAGCTAACAATAGCAATTCCTGCTGCTTTGACCAACTTGAGAGTTTCCGCAACCTCGTCTAAGGGTTGCATGGCCAAACTGCAACAGTGACCACAAATAATTTTTCCGGTAAACTGATGACGAATCGCAGCTTGGGCAATCTTTCGTAAGCAATGGGAATCGGGATTACCGTTTTCATCAGCATGGAAATCTAGGTTGAGGTTTCTCTCCTTAGCTAAGGAAAAAACCCTATCGAGTTGAGCCTCCAGGTCTTGGTTGCTATAGGCTACTCCCCCAAGTATGCCTCCGACTTCAGCAATTTTGTCGGCTAAGGTCATGCCAGCGGGAGTTTGATAATAATCTAGAGTAACTAGAGACACCGCTTGTAGGGTAATTCTGTCAAGCCATTCTTTCTGGAGGGTTTGGAAAACGCCTAGGCTAATGGCAGCTTGTTCGCCGACCGAGTCAATGTGGGTGCGGATAGCTTTAGTGCCATGAGCATAGCTACATTTGAGTCCAAATTCCATGCGCCGATATAAATCTGACCGTTGCCAATAGGTTTCGGCATCAGCATGTCCGGTCAGACAGGCACTATTAAAGGTACCATCAGGATTGGGAGACCGTTCCCAAATATGACCTTTATCCAGATGGGTGTGTATATCTAGAAAACACGGCCATACTTGTCCTTGCCTGAGATTTATACTGGGTATATTACTGGGTATGTGACTAGGTATATTACTGGTATCTGTGCTAGCTTCAACACTGTTTGCGATACTGTTTTCGGTACTGTTTGCGATCGCGTAGCGTGACCGTTCGCGTAGCGTGGCCTTTTGGCCAAGGTCAATCCCATAACGGCTCTTTTCGAGCATCGTGTTTTGCTGCCCCTTGGGAACAATCGCCTTTGGCACTATTCCAGCAATGGCTCCCTGATTAATTTCAATATCAACTAAGCACAAACCCTGCTCGTTACGATGGTAAACGTTGCTGTTTTCCAGTAGGCAAAATGGTACATGGGCATTTGTGAGCCAGTATCGTTCGGCTTTGGGAATCATTAGGGAGTCGGGAGTCGGGAGTCGGGAGTCGGGAGTCGGGAGTCGGGAGTCGGGAGTCGGGAGTCGGGAGTCGGGAGTCGGGAGTCGGGAGTGGCCTATGGGAAAATTGAATGTACCTCATAAGTATCATAAACAGTATCATAAACGCGCAGTCGATCATCAAACCCAATCCTGATTTCTGATCACACCAAGAAATCCTCTGCTGTTCTAATCTTCCTTTATCCGAAGTTCCCGATTCCCGATTCCCGATTCCCGATTCCCAATTCTAAATTCTAAATTCTAAATTCTAAATTCTAAATTCTAAATTCTAACTTCTAACTTCTAACTTCTAACTTACCGATTCCCCATCTCCCCATCTCCCCATCTCCCCACACTTAGAGTCTCTAACCAGGCTTCAGTAGCTTCGGGATTTAAAGGCTTAGAAAACCAATACCCCTGTCCATATTGACAACGCCAATCACAAAGCTGTGCCAATTGCTTTTCAGTTTCCACTCCCTCTGCTACTACATCTATGCCGAGGTCGTTTGCCAACTTTACCATCCACCGCAAAATTTCCCCATGTTTGTGATCATCACTCATACCTTTTACAAAAGAGCGGTCAATTTTTAATATATCTATCGGTAAATTTGGCAAGTAACTTAAGACAGAATAACCAGTCCCAAAATCATCAATGCACAACTGAATCTGTCGCTGTTTGAGTTTCTCCAACAGAACCACTGCAGTGGTTTCCAGCAGTAAACTTTCTGTGATCTCTAGTTTCAAACTCTGGGCATCGAGACCAGAATCCCACAAAATTGTGTCGATTTTACCGATTAGATCCGGTTGGGATAATTGTAAGCTGGAGATGTTAACGCTGATCGTTAAATCCTGATATTGGGGAAACTGTTGTTGCCACTGCCACATTTGTTGGCAAGCCTGGCGTAGTACCCACCAACCCAGTGGCACAATCAGCTTTGTTTCTTCTGCCACTGGAATGAACTCTGCTGGCAACAGCAGTCCCCGTTCGGGATGCTCCCACCGCACCAGTGCCTCAAAGCCAGCCAGCTTATGGGTTTCAAGAGACACAATTGGCTGGTAATAAAGCCGCAATTCTTCGCGCTTAATACCCAAGCGTAAACTATCTTCTAACTCCAACCGCTCTATACTCCGGGTGCGCATGGCAGGGGTAAACAGCTTATAGCCAGTGTTACTCTCCATTTTGGCTCGATAAAGAGCTAGACTGGCGTTGTCAAGAAAAGCAGAGGCTTGGTAATCATCCCTGTCATTGCTAGCAATTCCAATATTGGCACTCAAAAAAATCTCATGGTCATCAATCGAAAAAGGCGTCCGCAGGCTAGTGCCAATCTGTTCTGCTACCAAGGTAGCTTCACTGACATCGTTAATGTCTTTGAGTAAGATAGCTAATTCATCTTCGGACCACCGCGCCACGGTATAGTTAACGGTATAGTTAACGGTAGAATTCAGGGCATCAGTCAAGCGAGAATCAAAAGCCTTTAGCAATTTTGCTCCCACCTGCCGTCCCATACTAAACTGAATGACTTTAAAACGTTCCAAAGCCACCAATAAGACGGCGAATCGATAACCCTTATACCACTTTGACCTCTGGATTACTTGCCTCAACCGTCTCCTAAAACTATCTGCGTTGAGCCAGGGAATCAGGAGGTCATTAAAGGTAGAATCCTGAAACCTTTGTACAGGTTGCTGATCTTGCTGATCATTGTTACTTCTAGCGAACACCTACTTTCTCTATCACCCTGAATTAGCTCAATTGAGTTACTCATTGATAATTGAGCCAAAAAGGAAACCCAAAAGGAAACCCAAAAGGCAAAAGCTGTGGTATAGTTAACCTTTTACCCTATTCTTTAAGCTCAATTTTGTTAATGGTTGTTAACGATGAACATCCTTACTGATGGTTTGACTAAGCAAATCAATAACGCTGTTTGGGGTCATCCTAAGTTGCGGTTATACCGTTTAAATCAGAGGTGGGACTGTTGAATGTTGAGTGAATGTGGACGATAAACAAGCAACGGCCAACTGTCGAAAACCCAACTTCAAGAGAACGCTAGCCACCGTGGAGCACTACCGTGGATCAGTGATGGAACATCTTAGTTAACCATTAGTTAACTAGATTAGTTAACTAGGGAAAACAAAATAGAGCATGGACTAGGGGTAAATCCCATGCCCTATTCTTGGATGCCCACAATTACGAGGTAGTTTTAACTGTTACCCTTTAACCCGTATAGGTAGTTTTTAGATGGCTTAATTGCTTAAGCCTGGTTGACTAGGGAAGCTGATCCCCCTTGAAGTAGGTAGCCAGCGATCGGCTATTGATCGCTGGCTTGGTGTTAACCCTAAAGGACGATTTGCGATCCCTGACTTTAAGGTAAATCGGCAATGTGGCTTTGTCTGTGAGAAAAAGTAATAAATAATTCTAATTGATTACATAATAAAAAGTAATGAGTGTTGAAGAAGCATTGGCGATGGTGGATACGGTCATCAAACCCGAACGCTTAAACGCAGTTCAAGAACTGGTGCTCCGCCAATGTTGGTCAGGACAAACTTATCAAGAGATTGCTGAGGGGTCTGGTTACGACGCCGATTACATTCGGGTGGTTGGCTCCCGCTTATGGCATATCCTGTCAGAGGTGTTTGGAGAGAAGATCACAAAAAATAACATTCGTTCTGTGATCAGGGACCGATTACGAGAGGTCGAGCTTCAGGAGTTGCCAGAGGTCGAGCTGGAATTACCTACAGAGTTCGAATTACCTAGAGGTGTGGTCCCTCTCAATTCTTCTTTTTATATCGAGCGTCCCCCCAATGACTCTCTATGTTACGAAACAGTGTTGCAGCCAGGGGCATTAATCCGAATTAAAGCCCCTAGACAGATGGGTAAAACCTCCCTGATGGTGAGGATTCTTGATCACGCTAGAGCATCTGGCTTCCGCACAGTCGCTCTGAGCTTGCAGCAAGCTGATGCCAATGTCTTTACGGATTTAGAACGATTTTTACAATGGTTCTGTGCCACAGTCACTCGTAGCCTAGAATTACCAAATCGACTAAATGATTATTGGGATGATATCTTTGGCAGCAGTGGTAATACCACAGATTACTTCGAGAATTATCTATTAAAAGAAATAGATACACCGATGGTATTGGCATTAGATGAGGTCAACCTGTTGTTTAATTACCCTGCTATTGCCACGGATTTCCTCGGTTTGCTGCGAGCTTGGTATGAAAAAGCCAAATACGGTGTAACTGGTAGCACAATTTGGCAAAAACTGCGCTTAATTATTATACATTCTACTGACGTTTATATTGCCTTACATATCCACCAATCGCCGTTTAATGTGGGATTATCCATTGAATTGCCAGAGTTTACCAAGGCCCAAGTGCAAGAATTAGCCCGTCGCCACGGAATCGATTGGGGTACTGATGATTCGAGGGTCGATCACGTATCTTTAATTATGGCTAAAGTAGGAGGAAATCCTTGTCTTTTAAGGGTAGCGTTATATCATCTTAGGCGCGGTGACGTTACCTTTGAAGAGTTATTGAATTCAGCAGCAAGGGAATCGGGGATTTATCATGATGACCTTCGACGACAATGGTGGAATCTACAACAATATCCACAACTGGTCGCAGCCTATGGAAAAGTAGTGATGTCATCCCAGCCAGTGGAATTAGAGCAAAAGCTAGCCTTTAAGTTGCAAAGTTTAGGATTAGTACAGCTCCACAAACAGGGGGCTGTACCTAGTTGTGATTTGTATCGTCAGTACTTTAGTACTCACCTGGGCTAAAACCCATGGATGCCTGGAAGTTATGAAAAAGCACAACTATCAAGTTGGCGGGAGTTTACCCCCTGATACCCCCTGCTATGTGCGTCGTAAAGCAGATCAGGATTTGTATCAGGCTCTGGTAGCCGGTGAGTTTTGCTATGTCCTTACCTCCAGGCAAATGGGTAAGTCTTCTTTGAGGGTGCAAACTACTCACCGATTACAAGGAATAGGCATCCACTGTGGAATCGTTGATTTGACGGAAATTGGTACCCAAGATTTGACAGCAGACCAGTGGTATGCTAGTATATTACGCTGTCTGGTGAGCAGCTTCAACCTCCAGGTCAATTTACGCGCTTGGTGGCGCTCACGCTCTGATCTATCCCCAGTCAAGCGTCTGAGTGATTTTATTGAGGAGGTGCTACTGGCAGAGGTTGAGGGAAATTTGGTGATCTTTATTGATGAAATCGATAGCATTCTGGGTTTATCGTTTCCGATTGAAGATTTTTTTGCCCTGATCCGAGCCTGCTACAACAAGCGCACAGAAAACCAAGCCTACCAACGCCTCAGTTTTGTCTTGTTAGGGGTAGCCACTCCCTCGGATTTGATCGTAGATAAGCAACGCACTCCGTTTAATATCGGACGGGGGATTGAGTTATGTGGATTTACTCTGGAAGAAGCCAAACCCCTAGGGCTAGGATTTAACGGAATGGTTAGCAATCCCAAAGCCTTACTTAGGGAAATCTTGGGGTTTACGGGAGGACAGCCTTTACTGACTCAAAAGCTATGTCAGCTGATTCTAGAGGATATAGAGAATGGTACTGTCAATGGCAAATCCCTTGAGTCTCTTGTGGATAGGCGGATTATCGACAACTGGGAAGTCCAAGATGAACCAGAGCATCTCAGGACCATACGCGATCGCATTCTCAGTAATGAGCAACGGGCTGGGCGGTTATTAGGACTTTATCAGCAAATTCTGCAACAGGGAGCAGTAGCAGCAGATGACAGTTGGGAACAAATGGAATTGCTACTGTCGGGATTAGTGGTCAAGACTGAGGGCAAGGTTAAGGTCCGCAACCCCATTTATGCTGCTGTTTTCAACTGTGATTGGGTCAGCAAGCAACTATCAAATCTTCGTCCCTATGCTACAAGTCTAAGAGCTTGGTTCAATGGTGATTGTCAGGATGAATCGAGACTATTGCCTGGTCAAGCCTTACTCGATGCCCTAGCTTGGGCAGATGCCCGTAGCCATCAAGGCTTGGAACAAACTGCAACAGTTAGCTGGGGCAAAGGCAAATACCCAGACTCAAGTTGAGAAAGTTGAGAAAATGCTCTGGCGAATCATTAGACCTTCTAGCAGCGATGCAGAGGTCCTTTTTGCTGCATTGCTTGCCTGTTCCTTGAGGAGTAGGATTTACCCCGTCTCTTACTGGCTGGGATTTCACCGAAAAGCGCAAAAAATCAACGTAACCAACCTTGTTCTTACTTACTATTCTAGTTTAACACGATAGCCGGGATAAATCCCGGTACGCTGGCCTTTGGCCACGCTACGCGAACGCCGCCCACTGAATAAATTAAGTGGCTAACTCTCGCTTGATGTTTTTGTGTTTATTATAGCACAAATTTTCAATGATACGCAACATTTTCAGTCCCCAATTCCCCTCCCGCGCTTGTCTTACTGGCAGTGCCAGACGCTGCGCGAACGACTATAACGGGAGTCCCCTTGGGGAAGAATGATGGTACCTTGCTCACTACCCTCACCGCACATCAGGATGAGGTAGAGGGCATCGCCTTCAGCCAAGATGGGGAAATTCTAGCTTCTGCCAGTGCTGATAGTATAGCAGTCGCCAGGGCAGTTAGGACATCGACATTAGTCTCACACCCTTTGTAAGCGATGCAGAGGTGCGACCCGTGGCGAATTTAATTCGCCAACGGAAAGCGCACCATTACGGTCTTGGGGGTTTCCCCCATGAGCGACTGCATCAAGAAGCGCAAGAGTTTGACTTCTGACAAATGACTTCTGACAAATGACTTCTGCTATAACGTGATTTTGTGGAATGTGGATCAAGTCCTGGATCTTGATCAAGTCCTAACCTATAGTTGTGATTGGCTCCAGGATTATTTGAGCACAAATGCTGAGCTAGAAAAACGCGATCGCACTCTTTGTGATCGGATTAAGCACTTGAAAAGGGAGTAGGGAGCGGGGAGTAGTCGTCAAGAGATCCAAAGAGTGTTTGATATTATGATAAATCAGCAAAATTGTTCATGATATAATTATCAATTATATAGATAATTAAAATTAGATAATTTCAGGATAATTACCCTTAATAAAAATCTCCCCATCTCCCTATATCCCTATCTTCCCATCCCCCCACACTCCCGACTCCCTATCTTAATAATGAACAAAATTCCCATCCTCCAACCTGGTAAATCTTATACCTTTAGAAGTTATTTTGATATGGTCGTTGAGCCAGAAGACATTTTGGCGGAATTTGGCTATACCTTGAAGCGAAGCTCTTTGACTTTAGAAAAGTCTACGACAAAACTAGACCGACTCCCTAGTCTCAAATCTAGAATTGAAGAAAGCTTACCCTATGTTAGTTTAACCAGTGAAACAGCTCGACGGGAATTACTAATCGCTCCGATCTTGCTTGATTTAGTCCACTATACTCAAGCTCAGCTAAGAATCGAATATCCCCTAACTGTTACAGAATACTTGAAAGGTTATTTAGACTATTATCTTTATACCGATAGTAAATTGCTGGTAATAGAAGCAAAAAATGCTAATATCCAAAGAGGCTTTACCCAACTTGCTGTAGAACTGATTGCTCTCGATCTATGGAGTGACGCTGACCAATTGATTTTACAGGGTGCTGTTTCTACAGGGGATATCTGGCAATTTGGGCTTTTGCACCGAGAGCATAAACAAGTTACTCAAGACCTGAATCTTTACCGTGTTCCAGCTGATTTAGAAGAATTGTTCCGAATTTTGGTAGCTGTTCTTGGGTAAGCGATCAGCGATCAGCGATCAGCGATCAGCTATTAGCTATCAGCTATTAGCTATCAGCTTTGAGTCTGTGGCTGACGGCATCTCAAGTAGCGTGAGCTAAAAGCTCACGGCTGACGGCTGATCGCTGTTCGCGTAGCGTGAGCTAAAAGCTCACGGCTGAATGCTTACGGGAGCAGGGGAGCAGGGGGAGAAAGATTTTGTCTGGATATCGTAAGTGTGGGCAATTATCCGGATTTGATATAAATTAAGATATTTTTAAATATCAACAATCAATTATTTTTAATACTTATTTTTTTTTTGTAAAAACTGGATTAAATTAGCATAAAAAAAATTTTTAATAAAATATTTCCTAGATACAAGTTATCTGGCATGGTGAAAAAATCATAATAGCTGAGGGATATATAGCCTTGATAAAGCTATCATCAAAACCAATGCTTATTTAGAATAAAATCAAAAAAATATGGCATATTTTGACTACTGTTCCCTGTTCCCTGTTCCCTGTTCCCTGTTCCCTATTTCCTTGTTATATTAATCCTATGTTTACATCTCAAATAAAAATGCTATACAATATTGATGGTATGCAATTTTACTAATTACAAACGTGGCTATTTTAACAGAATCTGAACCATTTACCCTAATACAGCACCCAATAAAAAAAGAAAGAGAATTAGCATCTCCTGTGCTAAAATGGGCAGGTGGCAAAACGCAGCTTCTGCCACAACTTCGAGAGAGATACTCACCAAAGCTACGCAAGGGAAGTCTGACGACTTATATCGAGCCCTTCGTGGGAGGAGGTGCAGTTTTTTTCGATATTGTCAACAGTTTCGATATCCAGAAAGCTTATCTATTCGATACCAATCCTGAGCTGATTATCCTTTATAAGGTTATCCAACAGGATGTTGAATCACTGATCAAAGAACTGTTAAAGCTTAGTAATACATACCTACCCAAAGATGATCAACGTCGGAAAGCATTATACTACGAATACCGCAAAAAATATAACACCTTTAATAAACAAATAGATGCTAACTCTTACGCTCGGAATTGGAGCAAGCGAGCTGCCATAACGGTTTTTCTGAATAAAACTTGCTTTAACGGTCTGTATCGGGTCAATAGCAAAGGAGAATTTAATGTGCCAGTGGGACGATACAAAAATCCTAAAATTCTGAATGCCAATAATCTGCGAGCTGTCTCCAAGCTATTCGAAATTGCTCAAATAGAACAAAGGGACTTTAGTCAAGCCCTGGAATATGCTGATCATAGCACCTTTATTTACTATGATCCTCCCTATCGTCCCATCAGCAAAACTTCAAATTTTAATTCCTATCATTCCCTGGAATTTGATGATAATGAGCAGCGTCGTTTACGGGATGTGTTTGTGAAAGCTGATCAGGCAGGAGCCCATCAAATGCTCAGCAATTCTGATCCAACTAACTATGTTAATGATTTGTTTTTCGATGAGTTATATCAAGGGTTTACTATTGAGCGAATATTGGCATCCCGTAGAATAAACTCAAAAGGAAATAGCAGAGGATACATTAGAGAAATTCTGGTTAATAACTATTAAAGTGACATTTAAACTAATCTGAAAAGGGAGCATTTCAATCATGTAACTATAGGAGTAATTATAAGAAGGTAGAGGGGGGATACGGGGAATGATTTTACCATTGGTTCTTTTTATTTAAAAAGGACAAAGGATATAGTACACAGGACAAATCCGATGAAATTTAATTCTGTATTTAGGGAAAATCTTGGCTGTAATGACTCTGATAGCGTATTCGAGTATGTGATGGCAACCCTGAAACCCTCTATTTTGAAATGGGATTATTTCGTAAATTGGAATAAGGTTGGGAAAAATGTTAGAGATATTGAGATTAGTCTCAATCTTTTGAACTATCTTGTGGGCAAGGATAATGTTGAAGAAGAAGCAAGAGTGTTATTCAGAGAACATCCAAAGCTAATCTCTATCATTCCAGCCTTGCTAGCTTGTCGTGAGCATAAGTTTCAGATTTTAACCGACTATCAATCAGGAAAATTTAACTATGATAATTTCAGTTTTAAAAAGAAAGAAAATTTAACAGAAGAAGATATTGATCAAGCTATTGTTTTTCTAAAGGAGTTAGGTTTCCTAGAGCAAATCACCTCAAGACGTATCAAGTCCCTAACAGATTACTTTATCGGTGTCGAGGTCGGTCTAGATACAAATGCTCGCAAAAACCGGGGCGGTAAAGCTATGGAAGACATCGTCGAGTACTTTGTCAATTCTATCTGTACTCGTCATGGCTTTAAGTACATCCCGCAGGCTAAGTCAGATGGCATCAGATCAGAATTTGGTAAACACCTTACCATCAAGAAAGCGTCTAAAACGATTGATTTTGCAATTAATACTCCTAATAAACTCGTTTTAATCGAAACCAACTTTTATAAAGGTGGTGGCTCTAAACTAAAATCGACAGCTGGTGAGTACAGTGAGATATTCTTACAGTGGAAACAAGATGGTCACGAATTTATCTGGATTACCGATGGTGTTGGTTGGCAAACAGCTAAAGGACCTCTTCGCGATACCTTTGATAAAATTGATTACATTCTCAACCTAGATATGGTTGAAAAAGGTGTCCTAGAGGCTTTGATATTAGACCAAGAATTCTCTTGATTTATCAGGGGTTGCCTTACATTAGCTTACAG
This sequence comes from Moorena sp. SIO1G6, assembly GCF_010672795.1. Classification (NCBI taxonomy): domain Bacteria; kingdom Bacillati; phylum Cyanobacteriota; class Cyanophyceae; order Coleofasciculales; family Coleofasciculaceae; genus Moorena; species Moorena sp. SIO1G6. Next base: position 30,091 of record NZ_JAAHFZ010000053.1, on the reverse strand, counting down.
CATTCATCTGATAGCTTAATGCTGTCGATTTCCCTGAAAATTACTATCATTTTTTTAATTATTTATTAGTTTTATACGCCATGATTATCTTGGCTATTTCATAATCTTAATTAATTAAATAGGGTAAAAAAATGGTAATGTATAGGGTTTCTCATAGTTATGAGGTACACAGAATTTTTTCCCACTTTCGACTTTCCTCTTCTTTCTTCCCTGCTCCGAAGTCCCTGTTCCCTGCTCCGAAGTCCCTAAAACCCAGAACCCAAGTATCTCACTCAAGTGAAAATTGCTATACTTAAAAGTAAGGTGTAATTAACTGACCAGTCAAGGAATAGTGAAGCCATCGATTATGAACCGGCTAAACCCCAAGGAGGTACCAGTGGTCAAATGGTACAGTTCAAGATTGAACTCATTGAGCATAGCCCTTTTTCGGATTTTGGCTTCAATGCTTCAGCCGAACGAGGGACAAGGAACTGCACCAAAGACCAGGTGGTCTCAAGTGCCTTTACTCGACAGATGCTGCCGAGATCCCTCAGCCCCTCTCGGTTGAGCCATGGCATGGCAAAGGGATGTTGAACACTTTTCCAGCGGCAGGTTGTGTGATTTTTGAATAGGAAAAGAGCCCTATGGAACTCAAGCAAAGGGTGCAATTGAGCTGCGATCGGCAAAATTTCACAAAGTGCGATCGCTGTGTCCTGAATTTACTGCGTCCTCACCTGATGCAGGCCGAGGCGAATACCCCTGAATGCAGCCAAATTCAGCAAATAGTGACACAGTTTAAGCAAGCGTTGGATCACGGGTGTGTGATCAGTTTGGCCAGGGACGGGCAGGTGCAGTTGATGACGGAACAGGCAAAGCATCTACTAAGGCAGTATGCTTTACCCCATGACCCACAGGCATTACCAGACCCCTTACAACATTGGTTCAAGTATCAGATTTCGCAACTCACTTTCAACGGTGATAGACCGTCCCCCTGCTTACCCTTACACATAGAGCAAGCAGAACGACAGTTGATCATCCGTCTCATTCCTGATCTCCCCACAGAGCAATATCTGTTGCTGCTGGAGGAACAAGAACTGCCCTCGTTCTCCATTGCTGCTCTAGAATTGCTCGGACTGACCAAACGTGAGGCGGAGGTACTTTTCTGGATTGCCAAGGATAAAAGCAATGCCGGAATTGCTAGAGTACTCGGTTGCTGTGAAGGAACAGTGCGGAAACATTTGGAGAAGCTTTACAAAAAACTAGGTGTTCAAACCCGCATGGGTGCGGTGATGGTGGCTCTGGAAAAATTGGGGATACTCAAAGAGTCGTTTGTTGCAAAGTCGTCATAATCCTATACGCGGATCTTCGTATTGTTTCCAAGGCTGATTCTGAGGAAAAATAGAGTTAACTAGATCAGCAAGAAATCCTTCAGCAATTACTAGCTGCCATGCAGGAGGAAGCCGAAAGGGGGGTAGCAATCCAGGGCTGTTTCATTGTCAATTTTTCGGTTCACTGAACCTCCCGAGTGGCAGCAGTTTCGCTCCTGTTTTTCTATTATTAAACTCAATAGTAGAAAAAAACGGCGATTTGCGTGACCTTAAGGTGCTTTGAGCCCCTCAACCATGAATTTTATGGTCGAGAATGAAACAGCCCTGGGGTAGCAATCAAGGAGGAAAATTATGCCCTCAAGAACAACTGTAACAGCAACGGGCAACAATAACATTGATGGTTTGCTGAAAGGGGTTAAGTGGTCCTCTCGCTCACTGAGCTTTAGCTTCCCTAACAGCATCAATGACTATGAGTCCGGTTATCCAGACCGCGCCACTCATGGAGCTAGTTTCCAAACCCTAAACGCCACCCAGCGAGCTGTGGCTCGCGCATGGATCGGGCCAGGGGGAGAATTCTATAATGTCTCTTTACTCAGCCCGTTTGAACTGACCGGTGCCAATGACCGCAATGCCACCATTCGTATGGCCGAGTCTAACGTACCGCGCACCGCCTTCGCCTATTATCCTGCAAACACTGTCCAAGCAGGCGATGCATGGTTTAACAGAACCTCTTACAATAACCCGGTCATTGGCAGCTATGCTTATCGCTGCTTTGGCCATGAACTTGGTCATGCCTTGGGTCTGAAACACGGTCATCAGACTGGTGGTGTTAGTAATGTCGCTATGAACTCCGATCGCGACTCCATGGAGTTCTCGATTATGACCTACCGCTCCTATGTGGGGCATCCAGGCACGGGGGGATATACAAACGAGCGCTGGGGATATGCACAGTCGCTAATGATGTATGACATTGCAGCGATCCAACATATGTACGGTGCATGGTTTGGCTACAATGCTACCAACACCACTTATACATTCTCAACCACTACCGGGGAGATGTTTGTCAATGGTGTCGGGCAAGGCACACCTGGTGCTAACCGCATCTTCCGGACGATCTGGGATGGTAATGGGAATGATACCTACAACTTCTCTAACTACACCACTAATCTATCCATCGACCTGAGTCCAGGTGGTTGGTCTAACCTTGATACCAGCGGGGGGCACTTCCAGCAAGCCTATCTAGGCCGTGGTCATTATGCCCGTGGCCATGTCTTCAATGCCCTTCAATACCAGGGCGATAGCCGCTCGCTGATTGAGAATGCCTATGGTGGCTCAGGGAATGACCGCATCTATGGTAACAGCGCTAATAATCAGCTGCGGGGAAATTCTGGAAATGACACCCTCTACGGCTATGGGGGCAATGATACCCTTGATGGTGGGAATGGTGATGACTTGCTCTATCTCGGTGATGGTAACGATTACGTTAATATTACCTCCTTGGGCAACGACACTTTTTACGGCGGCAATGGTAATGACTCCATTTACGGGTATACTGGCAACGAACGCTACTACGGCGATGCTGGCAATGACACCCTAAAAGGATATTCCGGTGACGATACAATTATTGGAGGTGCAAACAGTGACATACTGCTTGGCGGGTCAGGGGATGATGTCTTAACAGGTTCGAATCCTAGTGTCTTCTATTCTGGTATGGGTGAATTTGATAATCTGACTGGTAATGCCGGAGCAGATATCTTTGTCTTGGGTGACTCCTATGAGGCTTACTATCGAGGTCTTGGTAGTGCTAACATTCTTGACTTCAACTCGAATGAAGGCGATCGCATCAGAGTCTTTGGCAGTGCCAGTAGCTACTCTCTGTCTTATAGTGGTACTGGCCTCTTAGACACTACCATCAGTTACCAAGGTGATGCCATCGGTATCGTCCATGATACGACCAACGTGTCCATATCCCGTGATTTTATCTTCGTCTAGGGGTATGTGGTCGAGAAACTGGTGTCAGCTAACTTATCGAGTGGTAGACTAACCCCGTCGGGAGGTAGGAGTTTTGAGAAAGAATCGATGGTTTAAAAGCTATTATTTCATAGTTGTTTTTGGTGCTACAGCTTTTGGAGCTACTTTATTAGCTGTTTCAAAGCCGTTTTCTCAAGCAAGAGTTCCATACCTAAACCACGAAAAGCAAATGACTGGTCAACAAGGATTTCAGTCCAAGAGTGACAATGAGATAGTTCATTTTTATGCAGAAAAATTTAATTTTGAAGCCCATGTGGACTTTCCCTCTTCGGTCTTCACCAATCCAGATAACTATGCCGAGTCTATCACTCACGATAATAACGGGGCTTTCGATATTACTCTGATCAATCAGGGTAATACTATCAAATATCTGTTTCAGGTTTCCAGCATACCTGAACAGCAATGCCAATCAGACGCGACTAGAGCTTGTCTTCAGGGGGGAGCAAATGCACCAGCCAGAGGCAATGTTGCGGAGATTCAACTGTCGTTGCCAGGCAAGAAATTAATCCCAGGAACCTATAGGGTTCGACCAGGTGGAACAACACCCGTGGAAGAGGTGATAACTTACTCACGGCAATTATATTCAGACCCTTCTCATGGCCAGTTAGGATGCCAGACATGGGGAAAAGGTAAGCTGAAAGTTAAAAAGGCTGTTTATAATGCCAAGGGCAAGCTAGATTACCTCGAAGCAAGCTTGCTTCGAGTGTGCGAACAAACAGCACCTTTCGCAGCTATATTACCACAGGACAATCTGTTGCAGGTTGAAGCAGAAAACATACCAAAATACACATACCATGCTTCTTGGTCTTGTCAACTGAATAGCAAGTAGGTTGACAAAAATGTGATTTACTATTGGAAAGGTGAGAATAACAGCTATAGGAATGAAGAATTGAGAATTGAGAATTGAGAATTGAGAATTGAGAATTGAGAATTGGTAATTCTTCATTCTTCATTCTTCATTCTTCATTCTTCATTCTTCATTCTTCATTCTTCATTCTTCATTCTTCATTCTTCATTCTTTATCAACATCGATTATATCTGGGGCATCTCGCTTTTGCAATTAGGCAAAATTGCTAATAAAATAACCAAAATTACCACACTTGCCCTTCTTTTTTACAATTATTGAGATGCACCCCATTAGACCGGGCGCTGCACCTCAAAAAACCAGCAATTCTAATGCCTCATTCCATTGTTAACGAACAAAGAGGAGAGCTCATGAAAGGTACAGTCATCAAAAATCTCAAACTGATCAAAGTTGTTGACGGTGACACCATCAAGATACTCTTGGATAATGAGCAAGAATCAATTCGGTTTGTTTGTCTTGACACAGAGGAAAGTCAGCGCGGTGGGAGTAAACCGATAACCAACGCTGGCATCCTGGCCTCAAAATGGGCGAAGGAGTATTTCGGGGCAAACGAGCAAGGGATACCCAATCAGGATGTATGGGTAGATCTTGAATTCGACACCAACGATCCGGTGGAGGTTTGCCTGGTCAAACATCGCGGCAATTATGGGCGATTGCTCTGTTATATCTACAAAGCCGGAGAGCAGGAGAATTTTAATGTGCGCATTGTGCGGGAAGGCTGGAGCCCTTATTTTGTAAAATATGGCTCGTCGCGCCTCTATCACCGCGAGTTTATGGAGGCGGAGGCGGAGGCTCAAGCCAAAGGGATAGGCATTTGGGATCCAGCCACCAATGCGGGTGGAAATCGCAGAGACTATACCACGCTGATTCCTTGGTGGCATCTACGAAACCAGGTGGTACAAGACTACCGTTACGCAGGCAGTCAAACTGGGGTGCTATCGGTGCGTCTAAACTACGATCAGATCGTAGCAGCGGCTAAAGCTGGCAACAAAATGACGGTATTGTGTGACCTGCAAGGAGGGATTAATAAATGGCCTGGTAATGGTGCTCTGATCTACGCTGGGTCAAAATTTCACCGGTTTAATCTTTGGATTCCGGATCGGGATTCCGAAGCAGCTCAAACCATCTTGCGACTAATTGAAACCCGCTATGCCAAATCGGGTCGAGGCTATGTGTATGTGTCTGGAACTGCTAGTCTTTATCCTCCCAATCAGGATGGCAAGCCTCAAATCGTGATCACGGATGCTAAGCAACTAGCTGATTTCCCTCCTGGACAGTAACATTGCTAGTAAGCATTCAGGTATTAGCTAATGCGCTACTTCACAGGCTTCTAGCCTGTGCCACGCACGCTACGCGAACAGCTAATGCGCTACTTCACAGGCTTCTAGCCTGTGCCACGCACGCTACGCGAACGAGGTTTATTTTAAGGATTAGGCTGACAGCTGTTCGCGTAGGGTGAGCTAAAAGCTCACGGCTGAATGCTTAGATGTAATTTAAATTATCTAGCGTTTTTAATAGCTATTAAGTACACAAAATTTTTCCCTACTTCCTACTCCCTATTCCCTACTCCCTATTCCCTCTTGCCTATTGCCTCTTCACTTTAAATAGAATCCCCTCCTGCCTTTTTTGCTTCTTCTACCCAGCTATCAAACAACTCTTGACGATTTTCCACCCATTCTTTGGCATGGCGACGGATATCTTCTGGACTGCTCTCACCCTCTTTGATCTTTAGGCTTTCAACATTAATGTCCTCAGCCGGAATTTGAACCAGTTCAAACCAACGTTTGGCAACTGGGTTAGCTGCCAAAAATTTCTTGTTAGCAACAATGCGCTGGCGATCGACAGTAAATCCCAGATTTTTTCCGTCTACAGAGGTGTCTTTTTCAGTTAGACCTTTCTGGGATTCAGGAAGAGAAGTAAAGGGAACTTCTAACCAAATTATATCTTGATCGGGTTTTAATATTGTAGATATCCAGTGAGGTTGATAAGTATAGTACATAACGCTTTCCCCTTGCTTGTAGCGAGTCATAACATCGGCGAGTAGCACAATGTATTGTCCTCTAATGTGTTCAACGGTATCTTCTAGTCCGTAAGCTTTGAGGTGATGATCGATTACCACTTCGCAAAACCAACCAGGATTACAACCGATTAAATTAGCTTTCCCATTGCCGTCTGTATCAAATAGTTTTGCAATCTTTGGGTCTTTAAATTGTTGCAGGTTAGTAATGTTATATTTCTCAGCCGTTTTTTTATCGATCTGATAGCCTTGTACCCCATCAGGAGTAAGCACTCCAACTCGCTCTAACTTTTTGCTACCCCCAGCATTTTCAAAGAATTCTATATGTGATTTTTCATAGTTGATAGTACTATAATCTAGGTCGCCATTAGCGACAGACACATAAATAATAGGATAGTCAATTTCCTTCGGTTTGTCGATTTCATAACCAAGTTTTTCCAAACCAATATTGACTATCTCGGTTTGAAACTGTTCCTCGATCCAGTTACTATGGGCAGAACGAACTTTAGTTTTTTTTCCAGAGGAGGTTGACTCACAGGCAATTGAACCCATTAAGCAAGCGATCAGAGTCATTCCTAAGGTAAGTTGTCTCAATTGTCGTTTCATTAAATCCTCTCCCAGGGTTTTTATCACCAAGTCTTACCGTCAATCATAACTATAGCAGTTTTCAATGGGGTAGGGAGTAGGGAGGGTGGGGAGATGGGGAGATGGGGAGATGGGGAGATGGGGAGATTTTAAGTAAAGGTATTCTGACATGAGATAAACCAAAATACTATGTCCTAAACTCTACTTATATTCTTATATTTAGGTGTAATTTTACTTATCTAGCGTCTTTAATACCTATGAAGTACACAAAATTTTTTCCCTGCTCCCTGCTCTCTGCTCCCTGCTCCCTAATAAAGGAGCCTTAACCAGCATCAAACTGGAGATGAAACTCCACTGACCGAATTAGATTTGCAAAAACATGATATCCTATAGGAAAGGTCAGAAAAACAGTTATCTCACACCCATTATATATTCTGGCGCTGCACCTCAAACAACAAGCAATTCTAATCCCTCATTTCATGGTTGACCAACAAAGAGGAGAGCTAATGAAAGGTACAGTCATCAAAAATCTCAAACTGATCAAAGTTGTTGACGGTGACACAATCAAGATACTCTTGGATAATGAGCAAGAATCAATTCGGTTTGTTTGTCTTGACACAGAGGAAAGTCAGCGCGCTGGCAGTAAACCGATAACCAACGCTGGCATCCTGGCCTCAAAATGGGCGAAGGAGTATTTCGGGACAAACGAGCAAGGGATACCCAATCAGGATGTATGGGTGGATCTTGAATTCGACACCAACGATCCGGTGGAGGTTTGCCTGGTGAAACATCGGGGCAATTATGGGCGATTGCTCTGTTATATCTACAAAGCCGGAGAGCAGGAGAATTTTAATGTGCGCATTGTGCGGGAAGGCTGGAGCCCTTATTTTGTAAAATATGGCTCGTCGCGCCTCTATCACCGCGAGTTTATGGAGGCGGAGGCGGAGGCTCAAGCCAAAGGGATAGGCATTTGGGATCCAGCCACCAATGCGGGTGGAAATCGCAGAGACTATACCACGCTGATTCCTTGGTGGCATCTACGAAACCAGGTGGTACAAGACTACCGTTACGCAGGCAGTCAAACTGGGGTGCTATCGGTGCGTCTAAACTACGATCAGATCGTAGCAGCGGCTAAAGCTGGCAACAAAATGACGGTATTGTGTGACCTGCAAGGAGGGATTAATAAATGGCCTGGTAATGGTGCTCTGATCTACGCTGGGTCAAAATTTCACCGGTTTAATCTTTGGATTCCGGATCGGGATTCCGAAGCAGCTCAAACCATCTTGCGACTAATTGAAACCCGCTATGCCAAATCGGGTCGAGGCTATGTGTATGTGTCTGGAACTGCTAGTCTTTATCCTCCCAATCAGGATGGCAAGCCTCAAATCGTGATCACGGATGCTAAGCAACTAGCTGATTTCCCTCCTGGACAGTAACATTGCTAGTAAGCATTCAGGTATTAGCTAATGCGCTACTTCACAGGCTTCTAGCCTGTGCCACGCACGCTACGCGAACAGCTAATGCGCTACTTCACAGGCTTCTAGCCTGTGCCACGCACGCTACGCGAACGAGGTTTATTTTAAGGATTAGGCTGACAGCTGTTCGCGTAGGGTGAGCTAAAAGCTCACGGCTGAATGCTTAGATGTAATTTAAATTATCTAGCGTTTTTAATAGCTATTAAGTACACAAAATTTTTCCCTACTTCCTACTCCCTATTCCCTACTCCCTATTCCCTCTTGCCTATTGCCTCTTCACTTTAAATAGAATCCCCTCCTGCCTTTTTTGCTTCTTCTATCCAGTTATCAAACAACTCTTGATTCTTCTCAACCCACTCTTTAGCATGGCGACGGATATCTTCTGGACTGCTCTCACCCTCTTTGATCTTTAGGCTTTCAACGTTAATGTCCTCAACCGGAATTTGAACCAGTTCAAACCAACGTTTGGCAACTGGGTTAGCTGCCAAAAATTTCTTGTTAGCAACAATACGCTGACGATCGACAGTAAATCCCAGATTTTTTCCGTCTACAGAGGTGTCTTTTTCAGTTAGATCTTTCTGGGATTCAGGAAGAGAGGTAAAGGGAACTTCTAACCAAATTATATCTTGATCGGGTTTTAATATTGTAGATATCCAGTGAGGATTCTGAGCATAGTAAATAACGCTTTCCCCTTGTTTGTAGCGAGTCATAAGATCGGCGAGTAGCACAATGTATTGTCCTCTAGTGTGTTCAACGGTATCTTCTAATCCGTAAGCTTTGAGGTGATGATCGATTATCACTTCGCAAAACCAACCAGGATCACAACCGATTAAATTAGCTTTACCATTGCCGTCTGTATCAAATAGTTTCGCAATCTTTGGATCTTTAAATTGTTCCAGGTTAGTAATGTTATATTTCTCAGCCGTTTTTTTATCGATTTGATAGCCTTGTATCACATCAGGAGTAATAACTCCAACTCGCTCTATTTTTTTGGTACCCCCAGCATTTTTAAAGAATTCTAGATGTGATATTTCATAGTTGATAGTACTATAATCTAGGTCGCCATTAGCCACAGACACATAAATAACCGGATAGGTTATTTCTTTCGGTTCTTCGATTTCATAACCAAGTTTTTCCAGACCAATATTGACGATTTGGGTTTGAAACTGTTCCTCGACCCAGTTACTATGGGCAGAACGAACTTTAGTTTTTTTTACAGAGGAGGTTGACTCACAGGCAACTGACCCGAGCAACAAAGCGATCAGAGTCATTCCTAAGGTAAGTTGTCTCACTTGTCGTTTCATTAAATCCTCTCCCAGGGTTTTTATCACCAAGTCTTACCGTTAGTCATAACTATAGCAGTTTTTAATGGAGCTAGGGAGTAGGGAGTAGCAGGGTGGGGAGATGGGGAGATGGGGAGATGGGGAGATGGGGAGATGGGGAGATGGGGAGATGGGGGAAATTTTAATTAAGGGTATCCTGACATGATATAAACCAAAATACTATGTAAGCATTCAGCCGTGAGCCTTAGCACAAAGCTGAATGCTGATAGCTGATAGCTAAATCCTTACAGAATAATTAATTTTTTTTTCGCTTGATTTAATATAAAAAAACTGATATGATGATATCATTGCCGCTCGTTACTTTTACAATAAAGTCTAGTATAACCGTCGATAATATATCCATTTATAGCGTTTTTAATAGTAAAAATCAATAATAAATATAGAGTCAATTTTTCCAACCACTACTCCCTACTGCCCACTCCCGACTCCCTATGAAAGATACAGAAACAACCCTGACTAAAACCCTTGCCATAATTCTCAACTATTTAGACGGTAATTTGGAACCGGATTCCAACGTCGTTAATTATCAAACCGCTAATGATCTTAAGGAAAAACTCGATTTAACCTTACCCGATGAGGGAGTCGCTTTAGAAGCGTTAATTCCTATAGTAGAATCTTACCTGAACTATAGCGTTAGAACCGGTAGCACTCAATTTTTTAATCTACTTTTTAGTGGGTCTAGTATTCCGGGAATCATAGCCGAGATGGTTACCAGTGCCACGAATACTACCATGCACACCTATGATGTCGCCCCCGTAGCCACCCTGATGGAAATAGAATTGATTAAAAAATTGACCAGTTTAGTGGGGTTTAATTCAGGTGAAGGGTTGATGGTAACTGGAGGAAGTAATGCTAATCTGATCGGCATGCTTTGTGGACGACATCAAGTTTTACCGGACGCTAAATTGCACGGATTGGGTCATCATCAGTTAGTCGCCTTTGTTTCCGATCAAGCTCATTATTCCTATTTAAAAGCTGCTAATTTGTTAGGGATTGGCATCAAAAATTTAGTCAAGGTTAAGTCTGGTGTTGATGGCAAAATGATTCCCGCAGCACTAGAAGCTGCCATTCAACAGAGCTTGTCAGAAGATAAAACACCGTTCTTTGTGGGTGCAACTGCGGGAACAACTGTTTTAGGAGCCTTCGATCCATTACCGACCCTTGCCGAAATTACTAGGAAATATGGCTTGTGGCTACACGTCGATGCGGCTTGGGGTGGGCCGGTTTTATTTAGTGAAAAACACCAGCATTTGTTAGCAGGAAGTGAGTTAGTTGATTCGTTTACTTGGGATGCTCATAAGTTAATGGGAGTTCCTTTAATTTGTTCCGCTATTTTAGTGAAACAAAAAGGACTATTGTCAGAAGCTTGCTCTGGGGGAGGTACGGATTATCTATTCCATGATGATGAAAATGATTTATATAATTTGGGAACTAAGTCGTTACAATGTGGTCGGAGAGTAGATGCCCTAAAACTATGGCTGTGTTGGAAATACTATGGTAAAAAAGGTTATGAGCAGCTGGTCAATCATTTATTTGACCTAGCTAATTATGCCACCGAGTATATCCGCCGTTGCGATAATTTAGAATTAATCGCTGAACCACAATTTTTGAATATTTGTTTCCGTTATATCCCCAAAGATAAACAGCTTGACGCTACTGGGTTAGACCAGCTGAATCTAGACATACGCAACCGATTATTTCATTCTGGAACAGCTTTTGTCAACTATGCTCATTATCAAGGTCTGGTTATGATTCGGTTAATCCTGGCTAACCCTGAACTGCAAAAAACTGATTTAGAAACGTTTTTCCATAATTTACTTAATGCTGGTAAACTAGTTGAAAGTGTTAAAGGATAGAAAAACTAATGAAGGATAGCAAAGACTTTTACGAAGGGATGGGATTAAAGTTTATGGATCCTCAAAATCAGACGGAAGGAATCAGGGAGTATATGGAGTTAGAGGATGACTTTATACTGAAAACCTTTGAAGGAGTGGATAGTGTTCTGGATGTAGGATGTGGTGAGGGACGTTATGTTCGTAAGCTTGCCCCTATTGTAGGAAAGATTACAGGAATTGATTTTTCAGAACAGCTTGTAGCCTTAGCTAAAGACTCCACTTCTACCTTTAATAATGTCACCATTTTAGCCGGAAGAGCAGAACATTTAACAACTCTGGTTCAAGAAACGTTTACTTACGGATTATTGGCATGGAATACCATTGGAAATATTCCTCAACAACTTCATCAAGCTATTTTCGATAACCTGGCAAAAGTAGTAGATAAAAAGGTATTTATATCTACGTTTAAATCTAACCAAGAAGTCATGGATGAGCGCTTACGCTATTATGATAAAACAGGTTTTAAGGTAGAAAGTATCGATGGCAATCAAGTGATTTTAGAAGGGGGATTGCATCATGCTAATGCTTATCCTTTCAGCTATTTCCAGGAGTTGCTTGAATCAGCAGGATTTTCTATGGAAACTCATGATTTGGGCTGGGTTGGTGTGATGATTGAAGGAACTAAAAAATAACTTAACTGGTCAGCTAATGCGCGAAGCGCACGCTGCGCGAACAGCTATCAGCTGTCAGCGGTCAGCTAATCAACGGGAAGTAGTAAACAAGCTGGGGAGTGCTAGTACGGCTGGTTGAAAATCCCTGCTCGTTTTATTCATCCGACCCCGTGTAGTTAAAGCACCTGCTAGCTGAACGCGATCGCGTGCGCGTAGCGCATTAGCTGATAGCTGATAGCTGACGGCACTTCAAGTAGCGTGCGCGTAGCGCATTAGCTTACATCTCAACAATCACAACAGGGGTTTAAAGTTCAGATTTAAGATAATCTAGATTAGACCAGCTTAATCTAGACATACGCAACCGATTATCTCATTCTGGCACAGCTTTTGTCAACTATGCTTATTATCAAGGTCAGGTGATGATTCGGTTAATGCTGGCTAACCCTGAACTGCAAAAAGCCGATCTAGAAAAGTTTTTGCATAATTTCATTCATGCTGGTAAACTCTTCATGCTGGTACACTAGGTGAAGCTGTTAAAGGATAGAAGACATCATGAAAGATAGCAAAGACTTTTACGAAGGGATCGGATTGACTTTGCTCGATCCTCAAAATGAGACGGAAGGAGTCAGGGAGTATCAGAAGTTAGAAGAAGAATTTATCAAGAGAACCTTTGAAGGGGTGGATAGTGTTCTGGAGGTAGGATGTGGTGAGGGACGTTATCTTCGTCATCTTGCCCCCCTTGTCGGCAAGATCACAGGAATTGATTTTGCCGAACAACTGGTAAACATAGCTAAAGAATCAACTGCAACTTTTGATAATGTAAAAGTCATTCTCGGAAGAGCGGAACATTTACCTACTCTGGTTCAAGAAAGGTTTACTCATGCTTTACTGGGATGGAATACCATCGGCAATATTCCTCAAGAAGTTCATGAAATTATTTTCGATAATCTCGAAAAATTAGTAGACAAAAAGATATTTATTTCGACTTTTAAATGTGCTCAAGAAGTCATGGATGAGCGCTTACGCTTTTATGCTAAAACCGGTTTAAAAGTAGAAAGGATCAATGGCAATCAAGTGATTTTAGAACGGGGTTCCCATTTTCCTAATGCTTATCCTTTCAGCTATTTTCAGGAATTGCTTGAATCAGTAGGATTTTCTATGGAAACTCATGATTTGGGCTTTGTTGGTGTGATGATCGAAGGAACTAAAAAATAACTTGACTGAATGATATTTTCCCCACCTTGAGGAAAATATCAACAATCACAACAGGGCTTTAAAGGTCAGATTTAAGGTCATAGGCATATACCGTAGCCTCCCCATGGGAAGCACGCCCCGCAATCGCTCCATTGATTAGCTCCTTTGCAGAGCCATCCCCTAGCACCGCTTCGACCTGAGCCACAAACTGGCTCATTTCAGCAGGTGTCAGCAACGCAAATGCCACATCTGTTGACCGCCAACCAGGGTCGAGGCTAAGCCTCACCATCTGTTCATCCTGGGCTTCAATCCAGTGGGATTCCGCTGGGGTTACATTACCAGTCATGGTGAACCCCATTTTCTCCATCAGCGATGTGAACCAAAGACCCTCGGTCAGGGACCAGACAGAATCCAGACGCTCCCACGCTGATTCTGGAAATAGGTTAAAATGCCAGTAAGCTTTACGACGCTGCTCTCGGCTAGTCGTGACAATTACAAGTCGTCCACTAGGTTTCAGCACTCGTTTGGCTTCCCCGATCGCCTGCTCACATTGCTCCGTTAAAGATGCTGAATGGACGTCTTCCCCTCCAAGGTGGTGTAGCACTTGGGCCAACAGCACTAGGTCAAAGGAACCGTCTTCAAAAGGAAGCTTGGTGACAGAACCCACCTCAAAGCTGGCATTGTCCAAGTCTTGACAATGTTCTTTGGCGATCGCAATCCGCGCGGAATCTGTGTCAATTCCCACAACTTTACTCGCCACCTCAGCAAGGTATCGTGCGTGCTGCCCTGTGCCGCAGCCAGCGTCTAACACCATATCTCCTGGCCGGACAAATCCCAAGATCTCTTTTACCCCAAAGGGGCTGCGTGCTTGGTTGTATTGGGCCGCTGACTGGTCTGAATTGTTGTCGCCGTAACCAGCCTGATTGTCATCTTGCTTCAGGTAGTGCTCGATATTATATGGTTTCCTTGGCATCCCCTGTTTCCCCTACATAACGCTCTGTCCGCAGATCGGGGTCGTGGGCCACCACCCGGTGCATTCGGCGCAGGCCAAGGTAGTCTGCCCTAGCCAGGTGCTGCACTCCAAAGTTGTCCCAGATCACCACATCCCCCTTAGTCCAGGAATGGCAAAGAACCTGGTCTGGACGGTTGGCTTGCTCAAAGACGCGGTTCAAAAGTTCCGTACTCTCCTCTTCCGACATTCCTACCAAGGACACCGTGAAATTTGAGTTCAGATAGAGCAGTGGCACACCTGTGTCGGGATGCTTAATCACTGCCGGATGAATAGCCTGCACGTCATTAGTCACATCATCCGGTCGGTTGACCCGGGCATAACCCTTCTGGAGAGAGTGGAGAGCGCTGATACCATGCAACTGCTCCCTTAGTTCTGGTGAGAGATTGCGGTACATTTGGTTAGCATTTTGGAAGCAGGTATTGCCACCACTGGGAGGCAGGATAAACCCACATAATACGCTGGCCCGGGATGGGTTCATTCGCCAACTCATATCTGAGTGGAATAGGAAGGAATCCGCTGGAATCCCCGTGTCACCCATGGTTTCCAGAATTTGCACCTTGCCAGTGCTGTCTTTGGGTGCGTTTACTGGGTGGTAGTTCTCGATCTTCCCGAAAAGCCCCGCCAACTTTAACAGACTTGCATCAGCTTGGATTGGTTGATCACCGAAACTGCCTCCGTCAGGAGGGATGATCACTACCCCATTTTCGTAGAGCAGCTCTCGAATGCGATCGCATTGTTCTGGGGAATTAAGATCAACGTTCGTCAGCTTCACCCCAAAGGGTTTGAGTTGATGGACTGCAAGAGTGGATAAGGTTTTCATGGATATTGAACTGTTTAACTGGTAAACCGTTATGATACACTGGTAATTCTCTGTTCCAGAATATCCGGCTCAATCTCTTCAGGTTTAAAAACTAAATCAGGTTTGAGGTAGTGTAACGGATAATCTTGGCGCATCCGTTTGTAGCCTGCACTAGTAATATTGAGCACAATGGTGTCCTTTTTCCCTATTTTACCCGCTTCAACTGCTTGAATTAAAGCACCAGTAGCAACACCGGCAGCAGGACTAACATCTATTCCTTCCAATTTTTCAAATAAAATTCTTGCTTTCTCTGATTCGTCATTAGTCACACCATACATTTCTCCCTCAGTATCAGCCAATGCTTCATAAAGTCCTCCTGCAAGAGAGTAAGCCGGGTTTCGGTTGGTAAGTACCTTTGCAGAAACCTGACTAATGGATTTTTTTGCTTCTATTTCGCTCAAAGCAGTAATGTCTCGACTACCTGCTTTCCAGGCATCGGTCATGGGGGTAAAAGGAATATTTTGACAGAGGTGAAGCTTGATTTTTTTGTTGCCAAATCTGCCATCTGCTAAAAATCTGAGATTGGCTTCGTAAGCTGAAATCCCACCAGTACCGGAACCCACAGCTTGGAAATAGTGATCAGGAATTTCCCCAATGGTTACTGTAGCATCCACAACGGTTAGCCCCATGCCATCCCGTCTGGCTACATTTTTAGCTCCTCCTTCCGGAAAGAAACCCTCTAATTCACTGATAATTTTTCCGATCCGAATGGCATCGGAGTAGTCACTATTCCCACCAACAGCAATCAGACGAACACAAGAATCAAACGGCTCCTTTGACCAGATGGCGGATAAATTTTGCTCTGGAATGACCAAGCAAAAGGGAATCTTCAGCTTAGAGCAAACCGTAGCAAACGCTCGGCCAGTATTTCCAGCTGAAGCAACGACTAGGGTTTTGGGGTTATCCTCTGGTATTCTAGCTAATATCGGGAAAGCTTCTAATTCTTTAAACGAACAAGTAGAAAGATCAGCATCTCGCTCTGGCCAGTAGCCATTGAAACAAATGAAAAGATGATCTAATCCGAGATGGTGAGCCAGATTTTTGCTTTGATAAGTAATCGGTTTACCTTCTGTCTCTAAGTATCGATCAACCGGTAGCCAATCGATATATCGGAATAAACCTGGGAGATTCTCTTTGACTTCTAGCTTTTCGTTAGGATAGACAGCACGCAGAAGGGATGGCTCATGTTCTTCGTCACAGCAAAGGCGGAAAGGGTCTGGTTCATAGTCTTTTCCACACAACGTGCAACGCAGGATATATTTGAGTTTAGACTTCATTGTGATTAGTCCTTGGCTACCGCAATATTATAACAGGTAGTTAAAAATAGTCCGATTTGGAAGTCGGGAGTCGGGAGCGGTGCGACCCGTGGCGAATTTAATTCGCCAACGGAAAGCGCACCGAGGGAGTCGGGAGTCGGGGGAGATTTTTATGAAGTATAATGATCCTGGTATAGTTTGAGGGTTAATAAAAAAAAGCGACACTCTTTGCTGAGCATCACTTTTTTTAGGTCTATAGCAGTCGAAGTAAAGGTTAAAACATCGGTAAGCATTCAGCGGTCAGCCGTCAGCCGTCAGCCGTGAGCTAAAAGCTCACGCTACTTGAGGTGCCGACGTAATAGAGATTAAAATAATGCTGACCTCTTTTATTCAAAAGCTGATAGCTGCTAAGCATTCAGCCGTCAGCCGTCAGCCAAAGGCTGATACGCGACACGCTGATACGCGACACGCTGATAGCTGATAGCTTACAGATATAGTTATGTTCCCTGTTCCCTTTAAACCAAAAAACTATCTCCTATTAATAATAGGTTCCCGACTTACGATGATGCAGAGCAGTTACTCCATCAGATAGCACCTTCCCATTTTTAACTACCCCATAAACTAGCCAGTGGTCACCACATTCCATCCGATTTTCTACAGTACATTCCAAATAAGCTAGGGCATCACTTAGTATTGGACAACCATTCTCTGATTCTTCGATCTTTATCCCACCAAATCGGTCTTCACCAGGTCCAAATGGTTTAAGAAACTGTTTCATCAAGGGTAAATGTTTCCCATCTTCTAACACATTCAATACAAAGTTATCCCCAGTGTGCATCAAAGACTCAACTGCTCGTTCTTTAGCTACCGCTACGGTTAACCCTGGAGGCGTAAAGGTAGCTTGAGATACCCAGGAAGCTAGCATCGCTCCGGTCAGGTCTTGTTGTTTAGTAGTCACAACACACAGTGAACCAATCAACCGTCCCACCGCTTGCTCCGTGCGGGCAGCGGAAGACTCACCAGCAGGTTGCTTGGGTTTCCGGGCTTTTTTGGCTTTTTTCAGGGCTTGAGCAAAATCTGTACCGGCTTCTTCACAGTATTTGAGGTCTTTGTCTGTAGGCTTAAATTTGACCCGAATCGTCTCAAAGCCAAACTTGTAACCCGCATCCCGGAACTTACTTTCTAATAGGTCTATGGCTTCCCCACTCCAGCCATAGGAACCAAAGACACCCGCTAGCTTAGTTTTAGTAGCGCTAGATAAAACCATACCCAAAGCGGTTTGAACCTGGGTTGGTGCGTGACCTCCTAGGGTAGGAGAACCCATGATAAATCCGTCTGCTTTCTCCACAGCAGCGCCAATCTCTTCCGGGTCAGCTGCTTCACAGTTAAGGGATTCTACCGATACACCAGCTTTAGTGATACCTCGTGCGATCGCTTGGGCAATTGCTCCAGTATTGCCGTAAGCTGAGGCATAAATTAGGGCAACATTAGCCTCTTGAGCTTGTTGTTGCTTACTCCATTTTCCATAGGATTCAGTCAGTTCTTGAAAGCCATAGCGCACCAAAGGTCCGTGACCGGTAGCATAAAGCTTAGCATCAAAGTCATCTAATTTAGCTAAAGCTGTTTCCACCTGTCGGGCGTGGGGTGCCATCAGGCAATCAAAATAATAGCGTCGGTCTTCGTCATAAACCCTCCAACCTTCATCCATTACCTGGTCGCCACAGACATGAGCACCAAATAATTTATCTGTAAATAGGATTTGAGTTTTAGAATCGTAGGTACAAAGCTGATCAGGGAAACGGGGATTAGGGGTAGGGATAAAATCTAGGATGTGACCTTTCCCTAAATCGAGAGTGTCATCCCCTTTCATTACCAGGATTTTGAGCTCCTGTTCTGGAATAGCTTTATCCTCTAGTTTCTCAAACAGAGTGCGCAAGGATTTAGCACCAGGATTGGAACAAACAAAGGTAATATTAGGAGCAAGTTTGAGCAGAGCATTCAGAGTAACCAGGCGATTGGGATTAATGTGACCGAGGATGACATAATCGATCAGCTTTGGGTCAAGGCGTTCTTGTAATGCTTTGAGAAATACCTCTGTAAAGGATTCTCCTGGTGGATCGAATAGGGCGATTTGATCAGCTCTAATGACAAAAGAATTAGCAGTGGTGCCTCGTTGCAAGGCATATTCGATTTCAAATTTGAGCCGGTCCCAAGTACGCGATCGCAATATGAGGGTATCGGTAGCAATATAGAGAGGTTGGACGTCACGGGGTTTTGTAGTGTTCATGGTTCAGGTTAGCCGATTACATTTAGAACTGCTATTAATGTTTAGTAATGATTTCCCACTTTCCGATGGTGGATAGCAGTCAGAGACTCTGGCTTAGAAACCCGTCCGGTGTCAACGGTAGAGTAAACAATCCAATGATCACTACACTCCATACGAGTGGTAACTTTACACTCTAGATAGGCTAGGGCGTCGCTCAGAATCGGGGAACCGTTTTCTGCGGTTTGTGTATTAACCCCTGCAAAGCGGTCAGCACCAGGTTTGAAGCGCTTGAGGAAGTGTTTCATCAAGTCTTGGTAGTTGCCTTCTTCCAGTACATTGAGTACAAAGCGGTCTCCCACTTGCATCAAGGATTCAATCGCCCGGTCTTTGGCTACAGCAATGGTGAAACCGAGAGGCTCGAAGCTAGCTTGGCTCACCCAAGAGGCTAACATCGCACTCTTGACATCCCCTTTCTTAGCGGTAATGATGTATAACCCACCACTGATACGACCTAGGGCTTTGTCTAGGTCTGTATCTAGGGATTTCATGTTCTTGATCAAGCGATCGCGACTCAACCATTGCCCGATGTCAGTACCAGCTTCTTCACAAAGCTTGTAAGTGGTTTCACTAGGAGTGTCTTTGATGCGAATCCCAGGAAAGGCTTCTTTGAGTCCTAGGCTTCTCAATTGACTGCGTAGGGGGTCAATCGGTTCGTCATCTTCGCCATAGGATTCAAACAGACCAAAGGATTGCTTGGATTTGACCGCAGCCAATACCGTGCTAACTGCTGCTGTAGTGTTGCTGTTTGTGGCTGGAGCCATGCCAATCACTATGCCAGCCGCGCGGTTGACCGCTTCCTGAACCTCTTGGGGGTCAGCGGATTTGAGGTCCATCATCTCCACAGCAATCTCAGTTTTGGTAATCCCTAGGGCGATCGCTTGAGAAATGCGATCGCTATAGCCATAATCTGAGACATAAAACACAACAACGGATTTTTCTGCCTTGGCCTTAGCTTGACTCCAGTTGCGGTAATTTCCTACCAGTTGTTCTACATTGTGGCGCAGTAGAGGACCATGACCATTAGCAATAGTAGTCACCTCTCCCAACTTATCCATCCGCTTGAGAGCAGATAGCACTGAACGGGCATTGGGAGCCATCAGGCATTCGTAGTAAAATCGATAATCTGCTTCGATAGCGCTGAGGTTGTCATCATAGGTGCTAGCAGAGCAGTAGTGCATGCCAAACACATCACAAGTATACAGCACCTTAGTCCCCCCATCGTAAGTGAGCATGGTGTCGGGCCAATGGAGATTAGGGGCATTAACAAAATCCAGGATATGCCCATTGCCTAAATCTAGCTGATTACCAGTTTTGACAATTTGGCGCTGAAACGGTTGATGTACAAAGTCTTCCAGGAACTGGATTGCCACTTTTGAGCCCACCACAGTAATATCTGGAGCCAGTGCAAGGATATCTTTGACTAAGCCACTGTGGTCTGGTTCGGTATGGCTGATAATTAGGTAATCAATATCGGTAGGGTTAATTAGTCCAGTTAGAGTATCTAAATATAGCTGGCGGAATTTTTCATGGGAGGTATCGACCAAGGCAATTTTCTCACCCCGAATCAGATACGAGTTGTACGTGGTGCCGTTTTGTAGTCCAAATTCGATGTCGAAGCGATCGCGATCCCAATCCAAAGAACGAATAGTTGTGGTATCTGGAGCAATCTCGCTAGTCTCTATGGTTAGCCGCTTTTGAACCCGGTCAGTGAGTACTACCATCCCTTTACTCCTTTATCCGCTATTTTTAAGTTATGTAACTTTTCTTTATTTTTACACAAATATCTTCAAAAGCTGGATTTAAATATGCTATAGCTCTGATTTAGGATTGGTTATAGTTCAGTCACCACCAATAGCTGATAGCTAATGCCCTAGGCTAATCCTAGCCTTAACCAACCTTGGCTTTTAGGCCACGCGCTTCGCAGCAAAGCGGGACGCGCGTCCATCGCGTTCAACCTTGGCCTTTCGGCCACGCGCTTCGCAGCAAAGCGGGACGCGCGTCCATCGCGTTCAATAACCTTCAACATTCAACCTTGGCTTTTAGGCCACGCGCTTCGCAGCAAAGCGGGACGCGCGTCCATCGCGTTCAACCTTCAACCAACCAACCTTCAATCTTCAACCTTCAACCTTGGCTTTTAGGCCACGCGCTTCGCAGCAAAGCGGGACGCGCGTCCATCGCGTTCAACCTATCGGTAGAGTTGTGTCCTCCCTACTCCCTACTCCCGACTCCCGACTCCCGACTCCCGCGCAACCGAAAACGAAAGGACCTAACCCAATTGATAACTGCTATATGACAACTAAGGCAAACAGCTTTTTAGGATTAGTGATTGGCAATTCCCGGCTACATTGGGCTTGGTTTGTGGATAACACCCTGAAAAAAGCCTGGGATACCAACCATCTAACCCCAGCAGCTGTAGAGCAGTTAATCAAGGACTGGACGTCTAATGTAATGTCAGAGGAAATTTTCCCACCCCAGTTAGGAGCTCAGGGTACAGACACATCCAAGCCATTACCCCTTTACATCGCTTCAGTAGTACCTGCCCAAACAGCACTCTGGCAAAACTATTCCGATACTACAATATTGACCCTGGAAGATTTACCCCTTTCCGGACTATATCCCACCCTAGGCATTGACCGCGCCTTGGCGTTATTTGGTGCTGGTCACAGGTATAGTTATCCAATTTTGGTTATTGATGCTGG
Organism: Moorena sp. SIO1G6; assembly: GCF_010672795.1. Taxonomy (NCBI): domain Bacteria; kingdom Bacillati; phylum Cyanobacteriota; class Cyanophyceae; order Coleofasciculales; family Coleofasciculaceae; genus Moorena; species Moorena sp. SIO1G6. Next base: position 8,616 of record NZ_JAAHFZ010000053.1, on the reverse strand, counting down.
TACTGCTCTAACCTTTACTGGTGCTAACCAAAACCTACAGCTAATCGGAGGGGCTATCTTGCCAGGATTAGGATTACAGTTACAGTCTCTAGCACAAAAAACTGGAGCATTACCCGCCATTGAACTACCAGCTCAGTTACCAAAGCGTTGGTCACTCGAAACATCAGGAGCCATGGCAAGTGGTGTGGTCTATACAGTATTAGCTAGTATCCGGGATTTTATTGAGGATTGGCAAAGGGAGTTTCCCAACAGTCCGATTGCTCTGACTGGTGGCGACTCTGAGCAGTTAGTTACTTATCTCCAATCTCAATTTCCTGGAATAGCAGCTCAGATTATTGTTGATCCTTACTTAATCTTTTGGGGAATGTTGTCAGTCGTTGGTAGTTAGTTGCTGCGGTGACTTTTGTGGGGAATGGGGAATTAAGCAACGGTGATATTACCCTCAAAATAGTCCTGTAACTGACGGTCATGGTCATGGCTGAGGTTTCCCTTAGGGATAGCTTCCAGTTCAAACGCCTTGACTTCACTAATTTCCAATACGTCCTGTACCTCCATGGTTCCAGTCACATCAGCTTCTACCAGAATACAGATAGAATGGACTCTGGGATCTCTTCCTGGTGCTGAGTAAACCCCAACTAACTGGCGAATCTTGAGCAACTCAAGTCCGGTTTCCTCAAATAATTCCCGTTCGATAGTCGTTGGAATATCTTGACCCCAGTTAACCATCCCTCCTGGTAGAGCCCACTTACCATTGTCACGACGTCGAACTAGCACAATTCGCCCATCCGGCAAGAGTGGAATGATGCTCGTACCGGTAATAGGATGTCGAAATATAATCCCCAGAACTGTTTGGACAAATTGCCATAATCTTCTCATGTGATGATAGGGCTGTTGATTGTGTGTGTTGCTTTTACTGACTGCTATGATAGACATTATGGATGCAAGTTCGGTAACGTCAGTGATTGAAAAGTCCATTGTGATGCAATTCAACGTTGAACGTCTGAGTAGTTAACAGCTAGGAGCCTAAGGAATACCTAACCGGTTACAGGCAAATCACTTGTGGTTAAATCTCTGTCTTGATGCAAAGCGCGAGTGGGGGGCCTCCTTTGACCGCACCGGTAGTCGCTCATGGGGGGTGATCCCCAAGACCGCGCTACCTCGCTGCATCGCTGTCATAACCTGGGTAGATATGCACCAGTGCTTTGCCCTCTCACCGACCTTCATCTGAACATTTTCGATCAGATGGACAACTCTAAATGACTATATACATTGGCAACCTAGATTATCAGGTTACCTCTGAAAACTTACAGGAAGTATTTCAGGATTATGGTACAGTATCAAAAGTAGTAGTTCCTAAAGATAGGGAAACAGGTCAAGGGCGTGGATTCGCTTTTGTTGATATGGGGACAACAGATCAGGAAGATTCTGCCATTGCTGAGCTAGATGGTGCAGAATGGATGGGGCGTTATATGCGCGTCCGCAAAGCTAGACCAAAGACTAACGACAACGACAACAATCGAGGAAATCGTAGTCGCAGTGGGTTCTAGAATAAGTTATAACAACAGTAGGCTTCGAGGACAATCAAGAAGTATGTTGTGGAAAACTAACCATTTTCCTTTGCCGTGGGTGACCGAAAAAGTGGGTCTCAAGCCCCGTCCTTCTAGGAGGGCTTTTGTTCACTGTGGTATAATAAAAAGGTAGCCTAGCACAGACAGGATTCGTCGGTACTGTCAACAAACTAACGACGTAAAGCGATGCTAGTACATGAGGCGCGAAAAACCTCATTAAAAACGTATGGATCAAGCGCGGATACCGACAACCAGTAAAGCAAATCTTAAAAGATGAAAGTACCGTGGGGTTAGAAGTTACCGTAAGAAGAGTGGAGCCAAAATCGGCAAAGTTTTAACCCTTTTACCCATAGACGACTAACCATAAAGGCTCCACTCTTCTAAGGTTTCGTCTCCGGCACACGGAAACTGAGGAAACTCAACGCTTAGGGAGATAAGCCCACTGGGGTTAGTTAAATTAAGCTCAATATTTGGTTTTTAACGGATATTTGGCTTAAATATTGCCTTTGGCGGATAACTAATTTTAAGGCATGTCGAAGAACTAAGAATCCCCGTCCTTCCAGGGCGGGGAGTGTCAAATGGGTAACTTAAATAAACCAAGCTGAATCTAGTCTAAGACTTGGGTTTGATAGTGTTTTTGTTTTTTTATCAATGAGGTAGACATGGCAAAGCGCCGCAATCTAAAAAAGGAAAAGGCGCAGCGGAATCAAGCTTACGCCCGTAAGTTTCGGAAATCCAAGCGTAATACGGGCCGTTTTTCCAAAAATAGACGGTACGGTAGCAAACCTCCTAAGTCGGAGGAAACAACAGCAGAAACTAACAACGAGGATAATTACCAAGGTGGTACTGGTGCGATGTAAGGAGTCAGCTATCAGCTGACTGTCATAGCTGACTCCTTACATCCGATCAGGCAGCTACCCCAGTTGATTAACTACTGTTGATGTAGAAAACTTAGGAGTATCGAGTCAGGAGCTTCGAGTCAGAATAAGTCAAGGTTATGTGATTGGAATAAACAAAAGTCAAAGTATCTTTTAAGCCAAAAACTAACTAAAAATCCTTACTTCTGATCCGAAGTTTCCCGATCCGAACTTCCCTATTATTAAGATTATTAAGTATTTTTGTACTGGTGCAAGATCGACAAGATCTAAATTAGAGATAAATTGTAAGCATTCAGCCGTCAGCTATCAGCTTATGCGCTACGCGCACGCTACTTGAGGTGCTTATGGGCTACAGATGTTGCTACAGATGCTGCTATCACCTTATGCGCTACGCGCACGCTACTTGAGGTGAGGTGCTTATGGGCTACAGATGGTGCTTTTGAATAAAACAGGTAAGCATTTGTTTAATCTGAGTTACGTCTGCATGATAGCTGACGGCTGACAGCTGATAGCTGTTCGCGTAGAGTGCGCGTAGCGCATATGCTTACGATAAATTAGCGATCAATCATGATTGGAATTTAAGCGATCGCATGCATCCTGAATCCCTCGCCTAACCTGGTCAAAACCAGTGCCACCATAACTATTCCGACGAGCTACTACTTGAGTAGGGGCAATGGCTTGATAAATATCCTCCTCAAAGGCTGGGTGCAAAGTTTGCCAGTGTTCGAGGCTCAAATCCTTCAGTAACTTCCCGGATGCCAAACAACTTCTGACCACCTTACCCACCAGATTGTAGGCTTCCCGAAACGGAACCCCTTTTGAGGCTAAATAGTCAGCGACATCGGTAGCGTTAGAGAAATCTTCAGTAACTGCTGATGCCAAACGTTCGGTACGAAATTCTAACCCTTCCTGCCAGAGAATGGTCATGGCTTCGAGACAGGCTTTGATAGTGTTAACGCTATCAAACAGTGCTTCTTTGTCTTCTTGCAGGTCTTTGTTGTAAGCCAAAGGTAGCCCTTTCATCAATACCAACAACCCTTGCAGATGACCAAAGACACGACCAGTCTTACCTCGTACCAGTTCCGGAACATCAGGATTTTTCTTTTGGGGCATGATGCTCGAACCAGTAGCACAACTATCGATGAGAGTAACAAAGCCAAATTCCTGAGATGCCCAGAGAATGATTTCCTCTGACAATCGGCTCAGATGTACCATGATCAAACTGGCAGCACAGAGGAATTCAATGGCAAAGTCGCGATCGCTTACTCCATCGAGGCTATTACCATAAATTCCTTCAAAATGCAAGGTTTCGGCGGTATGATGTCGGTCAATCGGGAAGGTAGTCCCTGCTAAGGCTCCACAACCGAGGGGTGAGATATTCACCCGCCGTCGGATTTCCCCTAAACGCTGCCAGTCCCGCTCTAGCATTTCTACGTAAGCTAATAGGTGATGGGCTAAACTGACTGGCTGAGCCCGTTGCAGGTGAGTATAGCCAGGAATCAGGGTTTCAACATGAGCTTTGGCAAGATTGAGCAAGACCTCTTGGAAGTGACGTAATTGGTTACGAATCTGGTCAATCTGGTCTCGGAGGTAGAGTCGGGTATCTGTACCAACTTGGTCATTACGCGATCGCGCTGTATGTAGCTTCTTGCCAACATCACCCACAAGATCAGTTAGGCGGCGTTCTACAGCTAAGTGTACATCTTCAGCATCAACACCAGGGTTAAATTTTCCTTGGTGGTATTCTAAGCGGATTTGTTCTAAGCCAGCTACTAGCTGCTGAGCTTCCGACTCAGAAATAATGCCAGTATGGGCAAGCATCTTGGCATGAGCCACAGAACCAGTAATGTCATACTCAATCAGTTCTATGTCAAAGCCGATACTGGCATTGAAGCAAGCAATTGCTGGATGTAACGCTGATTCAAATCGCTGACTCCAGGTTTTTTGCTCAGTCACAGTTTTGGAAACAAGATAAAGGACAAAAGATAAAGCACAAAAGACTCGTTAAACGAAGTTAGATTTAGTATAAGCATTCAGCTATCAGCTATCAGCTATCAGCTATCAGCTATCAGCTATCAGCTTAGGCGCGTAGAGCATAAGCTAAGAAGGGCAAATCCCCAGACTTTCAATTCTATAAAATTTGGAACTATTAAATTTTACCGTTTGGGCATTGTGCAATGGGCATAGGTGTAGACTAAGCGAACCGCACAGGCTACGGAAGATGTATCTTAAGCTGACGGCTGACAGCTGACGGCTGACAGCTGACGATTTAGTTAAACGAAGTTAGATTTCTGAATAAGTAACCAACAACTAAACCAATCACCAGCGCCACAGCCTGACCAGAATCAATAAACTTTTGCCAGGCCGTCTTGATTTGACCAAGTACATCTGGATCTTCAATAGTTTGAGCTAAAACTAGCCCATCGATGGGTAACTGAGAGTTCAGCCATCCCAAGACATCAGTCCAATCGCTAATGCTATCTAACGGAACTATTACTGTTTGTATGCCTACAATCACCATTGCTATGCTTTCCTATACGTTAAATCTATTAGTCAAGCCTTGATTTTACCTGCATTACGACCAGTGTCATATCATCTCCGTTAGTTGTTGTACCAGTAAACTGCTGGACTTGCTGAAATAGGTAATCTAAAATTTCCTGAGCACTATAACTATGTTCACAGGCCCACTGGAAGCTTTGGGTTAGATTTTCCTCATCAAAGCGATTGCCATTGAGATTCGCTGCCTCGGTCACCCCATCAGTGTAGTAAATAATGGTGTCCCCTGAATCGAGCTGCACTTGAGAGTCTTCGTATTGAGAATCAATTTCTAAACCAATCAGCATCCCTCCTGCGGTATCCAAGGGTTTGATAGAACCGGTTGATGCCTGCCACAACAAGGGGGGATTGTGAGCGGCATTACTATAGGACAAAATCTTGGTTTTGGGGTCGTACTCAGAATAAAACAGGGTGACGAACCGATGGGAATTTTCCAAGTCAGGATACATAACCCGGTTCAGGTGTTCGAGAATGCGTGCAGGGGAGTGACCGTTTAGTACTTCTGCTCGCAGCATTCCCCTGGTCATAGTCATAATCAACCCAGCCGGAACCCCTTTTCCCATCACATCACCAATCACAATGCTCCAAGGTAAATAAGCACTGTGGTCATCAGTGAGATGACCATCCCCGGAGTTTTTCGGTCCGAGCTGGTCGTAGTTGGTGGGAATGAAATCGTAGTAGTCACCTCCGACACGGTTAGCGGTTTTACAGAAAGCCGCTAATTCCACCCCTTCAATTTCAGGGCATTGGCGCGGTAGTAGGCGGATTTGGATATCGGCACCAATTTCTAACTCTCGATCTAAGCGTTCTTTATGGCGTAGCTCAACTTTCAGTTCATCATTAGCGATCGCTACTGCAGTTTGGTCAGCCACTAACCTTACCAACTTCTGTCGTGTTGCTGTCCAGTTATATTGTGGGTCATGGCTAAAGATATACAAATGTCCTTGTTCAACATTTTTAACCAGAATCGGAAGACTAAACAGTTTGATATTGGGTTCAAGATAATCCCTCAAGAGTTTATCAAAGGATGCCTGAACCAGTTTCAAAGAGGTTGGTGTGTGCTGATCATTCCCCCCTTGGCCATTAGGACTTGTCACTTGGTGGGTGGTCTTTTCTATCGCTTTACGAATAGTCTGAACCACCTGAGGGTTCTGGTAGTGTAGGTCAGAGCGTTGTACCTGACCATCTCGATTGAACAAGATTAAAGCTCCCCCATCGGCATCACTCACCCGTGCTGCCATTAGAGGAATTAACTCTAAAAACTGATTGAGATTGTTGAAGCTGCGTAAGGCAAACCCCAATGAACTTAACAAATCTTGAACCTTGTGCTGTTCTCGATAAAGACGTGCCACCAGTTCTTTGAGGGTGGACACAGGGTTTTTCTTAGCAGCAGCATAGGAGCTGGTGCTATTCGTTGAACTTGAGGGTTGGTGGGGAATGGGCAGTGCTGTCATTGCATCAGGTGTTAGGAGCGTTACCAGTTATGCTGCACAAACCATCAGGTTAATCAGGAGTTAGAACAGATGTCTACTCAGGTTTTGTCAAGCAGCTGTTGCTGACACTGTTGACCTGTGAAGCCTACGATGGCTGACCCTGGATCTTCACGGTAGTTTTGCTTAGGTATTGATTCAACCATGTAGGATAACTAGCGCAACAGTATGGCATCCTACAGTAGCACTGATTGCCATTTTTAGCTATTCCAGAAGTCCCAACCAATCATTCCAACTGACCTGATTTGTCTAATGATAGCCCTAATTACACTCAATGTTATTCAGGGAATCTTCTGAGTGCTGAAGTTTAATGCATTAATTAATAGCACCCGATGATTCCACGTTTCACAAATTTTTCTGTTATACTAGTTTTATCGGAATAGTTTAAGGAGTCAACTGATGAACAAGTGCGTTGGTACTACTGAAGCGGCATCTCTGTTAGGAATTTCTTCTAGACGATTGCGACAACTCCTAAGCTCTGGCCGGGTCAGAGGTGCTTATAAAAGCGGTAAATTCTGGATTATTCCCCTGTTTAACTATCTGCCTCAAATTACCAAAGGCAGACGTGGCCCAAAGGGTAAGTGGCTTAAAAATCGTCCTCCGGCTCTAGCTAAGATCAATGTCAACCGCAATCACATTGGCTCGAATATGCACAAAAGTCCCAAAGACCGGAAGCCAGTGATTTCAGTAAAACGAAGTGGCAACAATCTATACGGCAACCAAGTAGAAATCCTCGGCCCATGTCGGATTGTCTATCAGCCAGATCACCCACTCGATTGTGGCGCTCGTTTGTGGATCGAAACCTTCAGTGATGTTCACTTCATTTCTTGATGCAAAGCGCGAGTGGGGGAAACCACGGCAGTCGCTCATGGGGGAGACCACGGCAGTTGCTCATGGGGGAAACCCCCAAGACCGCACTGCCTCCCCAAGACCGCGCTGCATCGCTGGTGGCAGTTTTCCTGCTAGTCGCTAATTACCAATTACTAGGAATCCCAACACTGAAAGCTCCGTCTCTTTAGAGCCGGTCAGAAGTTACCGCAAGAATAAGGAAGCCTTTATGGTTGGTCGGCTATGAGTAAAGGGTGAAAACTTTATGATTAAGGCTTCCTTATTCTAAGGTTTCGTCTCCGGGATGAAAGTGCTTAGCGAGTTTATTCGCCTTGAAAAGATATTGAATCATAGTTGTATAATTACGCTATATGTGTTAGCGTAATTGTATACATAAGAGGTCGATTTATGATGATCATAATTGAATTCAAAGCCTACGGAAAATCGTGCCAATATCAAGCTATTGACGAAGCAATTCGGACAGTAAAGTTTATCCGAAATAGTTGTATTCGTCTGTGGATGGATAATAAGGGCACAGGAAAATATGACCTCAGCAAGTATAGTAAAATACTTGCCAAAGAGTTTCCCTTTGCCAATGAACTGAATTCAACGGCTCGACAGGCTGCGGCTGAGAGAGCCTGGTCATCAATTACTCGCTTCTATGACAATTGCAAGAAAAAAGTACCAGGAAAGAAAGGTTTTCCCCGTTTTCAAAAACACTGTAGATCTGTTGAGTACAAACAATCAGGATGGAAACTTTCCCCTGATAAAAAGTCAATCACTTTCAGTGACAAGAAAGGAATAGGAAAGCTGAAACTCAAGGGTACCTGGGACTTGTGGCGCTTCGATAAAAAATTGATCAAACGGGTTCGCATTGTCACAAGGGCTGATGGGTACTACGTTCAGTTTTGCGTCTCTGTTGATGTAAAAGAGCAATTAGACCCAGCTGATACCACTCTAGGCTTAGATGTAGGACTAAAAGAGTTCTATACCGATTCTAGGGGAAACACTGAACCTCATCCTCGCTTCTATAGGGCAGGAGAGAAGCGTCTAAAATTTTATCAACGCCGAGTATCTCGGAAAAATAAAGGCTCATCTAACCGTAAGAAAGCCATTAATAGATTAGGCAGACAACACCTTAAAATAAGTAGGCAGCGTGAAGAACATGCCAAGAGACTGGTTAGAAGTTACCGCAAGAAGAGTGCAGCCTTTATAGTTGGTAGGCTATGCATCAAAGGTGGCAGGTTTTGTTGTAAGGCTGCACTCTTCTAAGGTTTCGTCTCCGGCGCGTTGCGT
>NZ_JAAHFZ010000052.1:0-42867 GCF_010672795.1 Moorena sp. SIO1G6 | reverse complement strand
AAAAATATATCGGCAGAGTAAAAGAAGATGGCCGTTCACAACGACGACACAGTAGTTTTTATATAGGATTATATGCTCAAAATTGGGTCAGTTTTAGCGATGAGTGTATTAATTTAGTACGAGAATTCATGAGACTTAATCGTAATAAATGGAAGTATTATTTACGAGGAATGAGAGCTAAATCGCTTGTCCTGTCTGCTTTATAACTATTTTCGTCGCCCCCCCAGGTTTTGAACTCTAGACATTAAGCTAGGAGCTAGCCAACCTTCTGGTCTGGTTCTATTAAGAAATCTGGGCTTGCGGTATCGAGTCTTACGATTCCGTCTACTGCGTCTTAACTGCCTGCGAGAGATCAAAGAATCTCGTATTTGAAAACCTCTATGGGTGAGTTCTGCTCCCCAAATTACTCGCTTTCCTTGAATAATAGCTAAACCGCTTGTTTTTGCTCCAGGGTCTATTTTGAGCTGGTGATTATGAGTTATTGGCTGTTTTATTTCCTCCGTCAAAATTATGGTAAATGGGTAACGACGATAGACCTTCGCTTTTCCTGACGAAAGTAAAATCCTAGCTCTTACAGGTTTACACGGATCTAAAGGTTGTCGGTTCTTGTTGAGTACAAAGACACGCATAATTGTGTTTACTCCTATTACTAGGGTTAAGTTAGCTTAGTCAATGTTATTCCTCGGTACTTTCCTAGTCGCACTGGCTTAACCCAAATACACCTGTTTAACGACCGGGTTCTAGAGCTGAAGACTAGCTACGCATCCTCAGGTAGGAACTTTAACACTTAGGAATAACGTAGTTCTTATAGAACTTAGACTGGTCAACTACGAGCTTTTAACAAGCTCCCGCTATAGTCCCATAGGACTTAGCGGTGAGTTATTGACTCATATCGTCATAGAGTTCATCTAGGTTCTGGTGCTGAGTACGGCGGGAGCGACGGCGGTATTTTTTTGTTTCTAGCTTAGGTTCGTATTGACGCCGACCAGAAGCTTTAATTTTTAACTTCATACTGGATTCGATATCAGCTTTTTGCTTCAAAGCCTCTTGTCGTGCGATCACTTCTGCTAAAAAATCCAGATAATGCTGGTACCGTTCCCAGTCTCCTCGCACAGCACAGTTTGGCTCATCCCGATGTAGGCAATTACTGAATTGACAGCGGTGTTGGGCTAAACGCTCTCTTGCTTCTGGAAAGTAATAGATTAAATCCTCAGGAGAACAAGTCAAGTCAGGCTGATTGAATCCGGGGGTATCTGCCAAAAAACCACCTTTAGGCAACTCAAATAATTCTACATGGCGAGTGGTGTGGCGTCCTCGACCCAGTTTACCAGTCACTGCTGCCACCCGGACCCTTGTTGCTGGAATCAGATAATTAATTAGACTCGATTTACCGACACCGGAAAGACCAGCCATAACGCTGATTGTCTGACTCAACAGGTCAGTCAGTTGTGCTAAACAAGTACCATTATGAACGCTGATCAAGACTGGCTGATAACCCCATGCTTCCAGACGCTGTTGCCAATCCTGCTGTTGCTGTTGTGTTACTAAATCAAGTTTATTCAGACACAAACATACCTTGAAACCAGTAGATTCTGCTTTCACCAAAAACCGACTCAGCTGATAAGCATCCAGGGTCGGTTCTTCCAGAGCAAAAACCACCAGAATTTGCTGAGCATTGGCGATTGGTGGGCGGTCGAGCTGGCTTGTCCGGGGCAGCACTTCCGCAATCACCCCTCGTCCACCAGCCCAGTCAGGTTCCTCTACTAGAACCCGGTCTCCCACCATGACTTGCTGGCCAATTTTTTTCAACCGGGCTCTACGGGTACATAAGAGGTTTGAAGGTTGTAGGTTATTTGCTTGAAGGTTATCTTCGTAACCTACAACCTCCAACTTGTCAACCTTCAACTGATCTAAACGCACCTGATAGAAATTTGCCTGAACCGCCAGCACGGTACCCAGCCAAGGGGTTGACAAGTTTGATGAATTAGTGTATTCTAATTCAATCATGAAGATGCTGGTGTGGACGACGCACCTTCAGAGCAAAATAGCGATCGCGTTCTTCAACGCCCTCTATCGGGTAACCCTCCATAGTCAGACTATCAGGAACCTGTTCAATGGGTTCTCCTGGGTCGAGCCACACTTCTAATAGGGCACCTGGAGCCATTTTCTCTAGATATAGTTTAGTGCGAACAAAGTTAATCGGGCAAGGGGTACCCCGCAGATCCAGCTGATCATCAGGTAATGAACTGATCTGGGAGGAGGCTAGTGTACTCATGAGCCAAACAACCCTCCCAAGAATCCTTCTATACCACCTTTACCAGTGCGCTCACCCTTAATTTTCGCTAGCTTCTCTAGCAATTCCCTTTCCTCAGCGGTAATTCGAGTGGGGATATCTACCAAAATCGTGATTAGGTGATCGCCCCGACTGACTGGGTTGCCCAATTTGGGGACACCGTGATTCTCTAAAGTTAATACAGTATTGGGTTGAGTACCGGGTGGAATAGTTAATTCCACTGGACCGTCTACTGTCTCTGCTTCGATAAGACAGCCTAAAATGGCTTGTAAATAGCTAATTTTCATTTCAGACAGAATGTTAATGCCATCCCGCTGAAACTGGCTGTCTTCGTTTACAAATAGATAAACGTATAGGTCTCCTGGTGGACCAGCACGTAATCCAGCATCCCCTTCTTTAGAAACCCGTAGCCTGGTGCCATTATCCACCCCTGCTGGAATGGTGATTTTCAGTTTTTTGGTTTCTTGTTTACGACCAGCACCACCACAGGCTTCACACTTATCCTCAATGATTTGACCTTCACCGTTACAGGTAGGACAGACTGAGACTTGGGTGAAACTACCAAAAGGGGTACGAGTAGCACGCCGTACTTGACCTGAACCGTTACACGTTGGGCAAGTGCGGGGTCGAGTTCCTGGCTTTGCCCCTGTGCCGTTACAGACTTTACAAGTTTCTAGGTGAGGAATGCGGATTTCCTTTTCACCACCGAATATAGCTTCCTTGAAAGCCAGCTTCAAGTCTAGTCGCAGGTCGTCACCACGCACCGGGCCACTACGCCGACGACCAGTTTGCTGACCCATACCACCAGCAAAGCCGCTGAAGAAGCTTTCAAAAATATCAGCAAAGCCCATATCCCCAAAATCTGAGTAGGCTGCTCCCGCACCTGAGGAAACACCAGCTTCCCCAAAACGGTCATATCTTGCTCGAGTTTCTGGTTCTGAGAGGACTTCGTAAGCCCGGTTAATTTCCTTAAAGCGCTCTTCAGCTCCTGGTTCTTTGTTAACATCTGGGTGGTACTTCCGTGCCAAGCGACGGTAAGCACGTTTAATTTCATCTTTGTCGGCATCACGAGAGACACCAAGCAGATCATAATAGTCAGCCATAGAGCGCTGATCGGTCTTCCATTTACATAGTGGGGGCTATTGTTATTCCGATACTTTTTAGCTACCAAAGTCTACCAAAATAGACCTTGGCCCGCTAATGCAAGATGCTTTCACATCCAGGGGGTATCTCCCAAAGCTCTGACGGAATATCCCGCGAGCGCCATAAAAATGTCAACAAAGTTGGTCCACCGGGATAGAGAGCGCAACTATTAAACCCTTGGTTTTCGGCTTTAATTTAAGTTACATAATAATCCCTGTCGGTGTTACCCTAATTTAAGTCTAACAAATAATAAGAGTTTTTGGTAGACTCTGCGACATTTTCTCTAGCTGTTTACTAACCTCAGGTTATTGCTATAAAAGCACAAAGAGCGCATTCCAGCATTACCTGCATCCTATATCATTGTCTATCAAAAAAATCAGCTGATTGCCACCTGCTGGAGTTAGCATACTCTCGCGGTCAGCTTGAGCTAGTCAAAGCAGCGAATTAAATTATCTATCTGTTAGAGAGCTGTTGCCGTAATCAACTGCTTCGTAGTCAACATTCACCTCTAAGGTTTCATCCTCAAAATCAACCACAAATTCTCCTAGAGCATCCGGTTCTCTTTGGCTGGAGTCGTTGGAATTTGAATCTTGAACTGTTTCGTCAGAGGTGATAAATTCCGGGTCTGACCCAAAGCTGGCACTGGCGTAAATGATACCCCCAATTTCCAAGACAGTTTTCTGCAAAGTTTCAATAGCTTCTTTCACCTCCTCGACCTCAATTGAGGGGTCTGTCATTATGGTGTCTAGGTGCTGCTTTTGTTGATCTGCTTGCTCCTTTAATCCGTGAGCCTGAAGGTTAGCGCTAATCAATTCCCCATGGTCTTTGATGGTAGATTCATAGTTATATAGTAAGCTATCGGCTTGGTTTTTGAGTTGCACCAATTCCATGCGACGGCGGTCTTGGTCAGCATAGTCTTCTGCCTCACGGCGCATCCGTTCCACCTCCGCTGGACTTAATCCCCCCGTATTGGTAATCACAATACTTTGCTCTTTCCCAGTGCCTCGATCAGTGGCAGCGACTTTAAGAATGCCGTTGACATCGATTTCAAAGGTGACTTCAATTTGAGGGACACCACGGGGAGCTGGGGGAATACCAGTCAGCAGGAATTTTCCCAGGCTTTTGTTATCTCTAGCCATTGCCCGCTCCCCCTGCAATACGTGGATTTCTACGGAGGTTTGTCCATCGGTAGCGGTGGAAAATACCTGGGACTTACTGGTAGGAATAGTCGTGTTGCGCTCGATAATTTTGGTGAACACTTCCCCTAAGGTTTCTATACCCAGGGACAGGGGAGTAACATCCAGTAGCAGGACATCTTCGACTTCCCCACCCAAAACACCAGCCTGAATTGCTGCTCCCAATGCCACAGCTTCATCGGGGTTCACCGAACGATCGGTAGCCTTACCATTAAAAAACCTTTTAATAGCATCCTGCACCGCCGGGATACGGGTCGAACCCCCTACCAGCAAAATGCGGTCAATGTCCTCTGGCTTGAGGTCACTATCTTTGAGCGCCTGCTTTACCGGTTCTATAGTTGCGTTAATCAAGTCCCTGGATAGTTCTTCAAACTTAGCCCGGGACAACTCCATCTCTAAGTGTTTTGGTCCTGTTTCATCAGCAGTAATGAAGGGCAAGTTGATGGGGGTGGCTACCATGCTAGACAGTTCAATTTTTGCCTTTTCCGCCGCCTCTCGCAAACGCTGAAGAGCCATTTTGTCTTGGGTGAGATTGATGCCCTCTTTGGCTTTAAAGTTTTCCACCATCCAGCGGACAATCACGTTATCGAAGTCATCTCCCCCCAAGTGATTGTTACCAGACGTTGCCTTTACTTCAAAGACCCCATTACCCAGTTGCAGAACTGATACATCAAAGGTACCACCCCCCAAGTCAAACACCAATATAACTTGGTCTTGATCCAACTTATCTAAGCCATAGGCAAGAGCAGCAGCAGTGGGTTCATTTATAATGCGCAACACTTCCAATCCAGCAATGGTACCCCCATCCTTGGTGGCTTGTCGTTGCGCATCGGTAAAGTAGGCCGGAACTGTGATCACGGATTGAGTCACTGGTTCCCCAAGAAAGGTTTCAGCATCAGCCTTGAGCTTTTGTAAGATCATGGCCGATATTTCCTGAGGGGTGTACTCGCGATGCCGAATCTTTACATCTACCGTCTCATCACGACCCTTAACACAGGTATAGGGAACACGGGAACGCTCTGTAGCGGTTTCATCCCAACGACGTCCGATAAAGCGCTTGATACTGTAGACACTGTTTTCCGCATTGGTCACTGCTTGACGCTTGGCCAGTTGACCCACTAGGTGCTCCCCTGACTTGCCAAATCCCACAATACTCGGTGTGGTTCGCCCACCTTCCGAGCTGGAAATGACTATGGGTTTACCTCCTTCTAAGACAGCAACACAACTATTGGTTGTGCCTAGGTCGATGCCAATAACTTTTCCCATAGGGTTGCAGCTTAACGGTTAGTAAAGTTATTTTAGTTTGATTTTTTGTTGAGTTGCTCAAAATAATAGAACTTCCCTTGGTGCTACATCCCTTTTGGTAGGATGATCAGAGGCTGACACCAAAGGAAGGTTAACCAATCAATGGCAGCTAATTTTCCGCCTCAGCAGACTTCTGACCTTCCGAGGTTTCCTGTGGTTCTGCCGCCGCAGCTACTTTCACCATAGCGTGACGCAGCACCCGCTCCCCAAGTAAATAACCCCGCATTAGCTGTTCTATGACCACTCCTTCTGGATAGTCATCCGTTGGTTCTCGCATCACCGCTTCGTGGAGATTGGGGTCAAACTCTTGCCCTTCTGGTCGCATCGCAGCAACCCCAAGGCGCTTGAGACTGTCTACCAGCTGTTTATAAACACCTTGATAGCTTTTGTGAATCGACATTTCCCCATCATTTTGAGGCTTAATTTGGGTACGCGCCCGTTCAAAATTATCTACTACTGACAATAACTCAGTGATCGTGTTTCCTTTAACTTGATGTTCCAAGTCTTCTTTCTCTTTAGTTGACCGTTTGCGGAAGTTCTCAAAATCTGCCGCAATCCGGATGTATTGAGATTTAAAGGAGTCACATTGCTGAGTTCGCTCTTCTAGTTGAGCTTTCAGGGCTTGATTTTCCTGCTTGATTGTTTCTAGAATCTTGGCATCGTCCTCGGTAGGTGATTCATCGGTAGTAGCTGTTGCAGCTACATCGGTCTGGGCTTCTTGGTCGTTGAGCCCTGACTCAGATGCTTCAGCAGCAGGGGATTCAGTTGGTTGTGCTGCTTCAGGGTTGACATCTGAGTCAGATGCTACGGCTACCGCTTCCGCCTCATGATTGTCTTCGAGTACCGTGGTGGACTCTTCGTTTGTCTGCTGCGAAGTGTTATCTGACTGTTTTGCTTCGTCAATCATGCTCCACTCATCCCAATTCAATAAAGTGCTAGTTTATCTATAATTTCTTACTAGCCAACCAATTTTCCAGCAAATTTTGTAAACTAACCACGTTCAGTCTAACGACTATAGCATTGGTTTCTAACCTGATTGAGAGTTACTCCGACCGTAAACTTACCTCAACTGTGTGGTCTTCCACACCTCCGTCAGCAAGAATGCTGCTGTTGGAAGTGTAGCCGATCAGATCCTTATGGCCTGTACCCTTACCACTGTCCTTGATGGCGCTACTTCCGTTGGCTGGTCTTGTTGCATACTTTGGCTGGTCTTGTTGCATAGTTGAATGTTGTGGCTAAATCAGTCATTAATCAAAATCTAGCATCTGAGATTGTGAACCACCTTGATGGATTAGGGGTTGATAATAATTATACAGCCAATGACTTGACTGAGTTTTTATTATGATGTATAATGCAATATTTAACTGCGACAAATTATTCTAGTCCGTCAATCTAACTAAAAGGTAAAAATAACCAGAGTGGCAGCCACTCCTATGTTAGTTAACATAAGGCTTTTGGGAATACTGTGTAAAGTAAGGAGAGCTCCTATTCCGTCATGACTTACTCCTCATCTCAACGACGCGCCCTAGTAGTCCGTAACGATTTTTCTCCATTTGGCAATAAACTGATTCAGGCTGGTTACGTTAATGCTGACCAGATGCAGCAAGCAATGCTGGAAACTCGCAAGTCCGGAAGACCACTGACGGAAGTCGTCGAAGCAATGACCGGACGTCAGTTACCACCGGACTTGATCCGTCAATACAAGAAGCAGCAGTTGTTTGAACTAAAAGTTCTTTTTGGTGTTGAGTCTCTAGATCCGGAAATTAGTGATATTTCCACTCAGCAAGTCGGTGGCTTGATCGAAACCCTGATTCCCATTGATATTTGCCGTCGCTATCACCTGCTCCCCATATCTAAGCATGAAACTGAGCCGCCATCGGTTTTGGTGGCAATGGTTTCTCCTGATGATCTAGAAGCCCAGGATGATTTGAATCGGATTCTACGACCTCAGGGAATCAAGTTGCAACGGATGGTCATCACTAAGGAAGACTATCAGCAAATCATTAGTCAGTATCTTGACGATCAGTTGGCACGGCAAAAGCAACTAGATCAACAAAAATCCGTAGATGTAAAGGAGGATTTAGAGAATTTAGGCTCATTCGATACTTTACAGGATGCCCCAGAGGAAGCGGAAGCAGACCTAGATTCTTCTTTGAATGAGGCAGGTGGGGCTCCGATCATCAACTTGGTTAACAAAATCCTGGCTAAGGCTTTACAAGAAGGGGTTTCTGACATTCACATCGAACCCCAAGAGGAGCAGTTGCGGGTGCGCTATCGCAAAGATGGGGTACTGCGTCAAGCCTTTGATGCCTTACCACAGCGAATACATACAGCGGTGGCGGCTCGTTTCAAAATCATGGCAGATCTCGACATTGCGGAAAGACGCTTACCCCAAGACGGTAAAATTCGGCGTATGTTCCAGGGGCGAAAAGTTGACTTTAGGGTCAATACCTTGCCCAGTCGTTATGGGGAAAAGGTGGTTCTGCGGATCCTAGATAACGAATCCACCCAGTTGGGGTTGGATAAGTTGATCACAGACCCAGACACCTTAGAATTGGTCAGGGAAATGGCTAAGCGTCCCTTTGGATTAATCTTGGTGACGGGTCCAACGGGATCGGGGAAATCAACCACCTTGTATTCAATTCTGGCAGAACGTAATGACCCTGGGGTGAATATCAGTACTGCAGAAGACCCGATTGAGTATTCGTTACCTGGGATTACCCAAGTGCAAGTTATCCGGGAAAAAGGCATGGATTTTGCCTCAATTCTACGAGCCTTTCTGCGCCAAGACCCGGACGTGATTCTGGTGGGTGAGACCCGAGACAAAGAAACAGCCAAAACGGCGATTGAAGCAGCTTTGACTGGTCACTTAGTCTTGACTACTCTACACACTAATGATGCGGCTGGTGCGATCGCTCGTTTAGATGAAATGGGTGTTGAACCCTTCATGGTTTCCGGTGCCTTGCTGGGAGTGTTGGCTCAACGATTGATGCGGCGTGTTTGTTCCAATTGCCGCATTTCTTACCAACCAAGTTCGGCAGAACTAGCGCGCTATGGTCTGTCCGCCTCTAGGGATGGGGAGATTACCATCTATCGCGCCAATACCCTGACACCAGAGCAAATCGTTGAAGCTAGGGCACTTGGTACACTGTGTCAAACCTGTAATGGTATTGGTTACAAAGGAAGGGTTGGTGTTTATGAAGTTATGCGCGTCTCTGAGAACCTGCAAGCCTTAATCAACCAAGGTGCCCCCACGGAAAGGATTAAGGAAGCTGCTGTAGAGGAAGGGATGATCACCATATTAGCCTATAGCTTGAATTTGGTACAGGAAGGTTACACCACCTTTGAAGAAGTCGAACGAGTAACCTTTACTGATTCCGGCTTAGAGACAGAAATTAAAGCTAAACGCAAGAGTTCTCTGACCTGTGGCACTTGCTCAGCTCAATTACAGGCGGAGTGGCTAGACTGTCCTTACTGTATGACACCCCGTTTTCAAAATTAATTTAGTTATTAGTCCATTGTTAATGAACAATTGGCTATTTTATTTTGAGTAATGACTAATCACTAACGACTACTGACGTTTTTAAGGCAGAGAAGATTATGGAACTGATGATTGAAGACTTGATGGAGCAGATGATTGAGATGGGGGGGTCAGATATGCACATCCAAGCGGGTGCGCCAGTCTACTTCCGCGTCAGTGGTAAACTCCAACCCATTGATGACGAATCCCTGAACCCTCAAGCCTGTCAGCGATTGATTTTCAGTATGCTTAACAATTCACAGCGTAAGGAATTGGAGCAAAACTGGGAACTTGATTGTTCCTATGGTGTCAAGGGGTTGGCTCGCTTCCGTGTCAATGTTTACAAAGAACGGGGTTGCTATGCGGCTTGCTTGAGGGCGTTGTCTTCCAAGATTCCTAACTTTGACAAATTGGGTTTACCGGATGTGGTGCGCTCGATGAGTGAACGACCAAGGGGAATGGTATTGGTCACCGGACCCACGGGTTCTGGGAAAACCACTACCCTAGCAGCCATGATTGACTTAATTAACCGCACTCGGGCAGAACATATTCTGACAGTGGAAGACCCGATAGAATATGTGTTTCCTAACATCAAGAGCTTGATTCACCAACGTCAAAAAGGTGAAGATACCAAGAGCTTTGCCAATGCCCTGAAGGGGGCACTGCGGGAAGACCCGGATGTGATTTTGGTGGGTGAAATGCGGGATATGGAAACAATTGCTCTTGCTATTTCCGCAGCTGAAACCGGTCACTTGGTATTTGCAACGCTACACACTAACTCAGCTGCTCAAACTGTAGACAGGATCATTGATGTGTTCCCATCTGGACAGCAAGCTCAAATCCGAGCTCAGCTGTCTAACTCTTTGATTGCAGTCTTTAGTCAATGTCTAGTACCGAAGAAAAACCCTAAACCCGGTGAGTTTGGTCGGACGATGGCTCAGGAAATCATGGTAGTGACACCTGCTATTTCTAACCTGATCCGGGAAGGAAAAACGTCTCAAGTGTACTCTGCTATCCAAACCGGTATGAAATTGGGAATGCAGACCCTGGAACAAGCTTTAGCTTATCAGGTGAAATCTGGCTTGATCTCTTTGGAAGCAGCAGTTGGCAAAAGTTCTAAACCAGACGAATTGCAACGTATCCTTGCTGGTTCTGGAGGGATGAATGCTAAGGGCGCTAGAGCAAAGGCAACCCGCTAGTCGTAAGCTATCAGCTATCAGCGTGTCGCGTATCAGCGTGTCGCGTATCAGCATAGGCTTTGATCGGCTTTTCCCCAGACTTTCAATTCTCTAAAATCTCTTAATATTAAATTATCCCAATCGATGTTTATTTTAAGCTGACGGCTGAGGGCTGTTCGCGAAGCGTGGCCAACGGCCAACGGCTTACCGCTAGTCTAGAGAAAGCAGGGACTGGATCGATAAAATTTGCGATTAGACTTAATCTAGAAAAAAGCCATGCCTACTTTTATTGCTCAAGTTCGGGACAAATCAGGCAAATCCAAAAAACAAAAAATTGAAGCTGCTACTCCTGAACAAGCCCGCAGCATCCTAGAAAATCGGTATTCTGCTGTTGGCAGCGTCAAGAAAAGCTTAGATGTTAGCTTTAGCCTCTCAGACCTTTCCGAAAAATTTACCAATGTCACGATCAAAGACAAAGCGGTCTTTTCTCGTCAGTTTGCCGCTATGGTTAATGCTGGTGTGGCTATCGTCCGCTGTCTTGGGGTATTAGGGGAACAGTGTTCTAATCCTAAGCTGAAAAAGGCTTTGATGAACATCAGTGCTGAGGTACAACAAGGAACTAATCTATCGGATGCTATGCGTAAGCATCCAGATTGTTTTGATAATCTTTACGTGAGTATGGTTCAAGCTGGGGAGGTTGGGGGTGTCCTTGATGAAGTGCTCAACCGATTAGCTAAGCTGCTGGAAGATATGAATCGGCTGCAAAACCAAATCAAATCAGCTATGGCTTACCCTAGTGTGGTAGGATTCTTAGCTCTACTGGTTTTTCTGGCAATGACGATGTTTCTGATCCCAATCTTTGCTGGGATATTTCAAGATTTAGGAACGGAATTGCCAGCTTTAACTAAGTTTATGTTATGGTTGAGCGGCATCCTCAGAAGTTGGAAAGTATTGATTCCCATTGCTGTTATAATTGTATTAGTTACAGCTTTTAAATATTACTATAAAACCCCCATGGGTAAGTTACAGATTGATGCATTGCAGTTGAAAATACCTCTGTTTGGTGAGTTGAATGAAAAAGGCTCTGTAGCTCGCTTTTGCCGAGTGTTTGGCTCATTAACTCGTTCGGGAGTTCCGATCCTGAATTCCTTAGATATTGTAAGAGATACAGCGGGTAACCAGGTAATTTCTAATGCTATTAACTCAGCTAAAAATGAGATTCAACAGGGTGGGATGATTAGCCTGGCTTTACAACGAGAAAACATTTTTCCTCCTTTAGCAATTCAAATGATTAGTATTGGAGAAGAGACGGGTGAGTTGGATTCTATGGTGATGAAAGTTGCTGACTTCTATGAAGATGAAGTGGAGCAAGCGGTTAAAGCACTAACTAGTATCTTGGAACCAATTATGATTGTGGTTTTGGGAGGCATGGTTGGTGTGATCTTGGTATCTATGTATTTACCAATGTTTAAAGTGTTTGAAACTATGGGCTAAGCTGGTCTTCATTTAAATTCTTAGGGATCCCCCCTAACCCCCCTTATTAAGGGGGGAATAGGAGAATGGGATAGGGTTTGACGGTTTTTTTGTAACTGAATAATATCCAATTTAAATGCGCAACAGCTTAATTCGATGCCTGTTCAGAAATCTGATTACGAAGCTTGGCTAGCAGAGTATAGTAACCATGATGGTGCGATCGCACTCCTTAAATCCTATCGACCTTACCTGGAAATGATTCCTAGTATGCGCCGACCTAATGAGTGTGTGATCACCATTCCCTTGCCAGTGGTGAGAATTCGTCACTCGCCATCCTCCTTAGGGCATAAAAGCGTTAGCCATGGCACGATCACCGAAGCCGTAGGTTTACCCTGTGATCTAGCTATGGTAATGTGTGATCCCGAATGGAAAGTCAAGATGGAGATCGAGATTGTTCTATTTATCCATCGCCCCCATGAAGACTTTTCTGATTTGCTCAGTCGCTGGCGTCAGACCCAAGTGTTACTAGACAAAGACTATGAATGGCTAATGCCTCCTGGCTATCAACACATTCTCAGTGATGGCGTAAATCGTATCTATCCTTTGTTTGTGGTTTTTCCAGAGACACCCCAACGGATTCAGCGAGGCTTACTAGGGGCTAGTCTACCATTTGTGCTGCAAACGACCGATGCTATTAGTCTGGAACAGGAGGAAACATCAGACAGCTGCTCCAGCAAAAGTCCACCAGCTTAGTTTAATAATTTGGGGAGATAGGGAGGTGGGGAGTTTGGGAGATGGGGAGATATTTATTAAGGGTAATTATCAGGAAATTATTTCAGTATAGCGTTTTTTAGAGCTATAGACAGAAGAGGGCTCGCCCAAAGGTGGTGCGTTACGGGGCGGACTATCCCAACCCGGGCGAAGAAGCGGAAAATCATGGCAAGTCCGCCCCTAACGCACCCTACGCACTATTCCCGACTCCCGACTCCCGATTCCCGATTCCCGATTCCCGACTCCCGACTCCCGATTCCCGATTCCCTAAAACCAATGACTATTTGACAAACTGCGGCATGACTTCAGCAGCAGTCAATAGACCATAAATCCCTTTGTGATGTAGGGAAACTCCTGCTTTTAGATAGCCAAAGGCGGGACCACAGACATTAGCAGCCATGCTGGTTTCATCACCAAGGGTAAAGGTGTGAGTGGAAATCTTACCCTCAAAGGTGCGACCTGTGATTTGGACATTCGTACTGAGGGGTTTTTTAGGATTGCGGGTATCAACGACACCACCAACAGAAACGCGATCGCGTGAGCAAATCCCTGCTAGTTCAAGCATCACATCATCAGCATGTTCCATATTCTCTAGGCTGAGGATGCCATCGGTTTGATCTAATAAGGCTTCGACTTCAGCATCACTCATGGCTTTGGCTCGTTCTACATCGTAACCAGGAAGGTGAGCAATATCTTCTCGAATTGTTGCTCGATAGGCTTCCCAGTTAGCAATCCCTACCCCAAAGGTAATCTTGACACTGTGAATCTCGGCATAGCTTTGAGATGCGATCGCAGCAGCAGCGGTCAATAGTCCTGGTGTAGCACCGCAGCCAGTCATATAGGTAATTCCAGCAGCTTGCAATTCATCTTGGAGTTGCAACAGTTGTTCTACAGCACTAGTGCGCTTGAGAGCATCTACTAACACTCCCTGCCAACCCGATTGAATAAATTGCTTAACTACCGATGCCATAAAGGTATTCGGTAAATTTGGCAGTGCTAGGAAATATCCATCTACTGTCGCGTTTTGGATTAACTCTTCGATACTGTTGCTACTTAAGGTGCCACCTGGTTCTACATAACCTAATGAACCTTGGGATTGGTAGGTCTGGATACAACGCTCAGGATTTAAGCCAGCCGCGTCATAAACATAACCTTTCCGGTCAGCTGCTGCGACCCAAAGCATTTCTCCCTTAGGAGCTAAGACTCTGGTAGCGGCTTGACCTAATCCCCCAAAGCCTAAAACCCCTACTCGTATTCGCTCTAATCCATTGGGATTGGCGGTTTTGGGGTTATTTACACCTCTGACTTGCGTTTCACTCATAACTTTTAGACTGTTTAGCCGAACTTTAATAATTCATACTTCATACTTCATACTTTGCCCAGTCCCCAAGGTAAGGGCAAAAATCAATAAAGAGGAATTATTATCAATATTATTGATATAATCATGCAATAGTGCTGAAAAATCTTGGCGTTATATAGTCATAATCCTTGACCAGTATCACATTTGGCTCAATTTTTTTTGGCTTACCCTGGCCTAGTCCCCTAGGTTTATATATAGCCGTTTATAGCTTAATGAGGTACACAGGATTTTTTCCAACTTCCCTCACTTCCCCTCCTGGAAGGGGTTAGGGGTGGGTTCCTCTTCTAACTTCACTGCTCCCGTTCGCCTAGCGTGGCCCAGGGCTTTAGTCCCTGCTGAGAAGTTCCTTAATTAAAAACCCCTATATTTGTGTTAACAAACCATTTTTGGGTTATAACACCCCTTGACTATTACCTAAAGTTACGAGAAACTAACAAAATATTAAAGTAAACACTCGATTTACTATAAACTTATGTTAATGTTGTTTGCGCCATGATCTGAATTATTATCATTTGATTAGTAACCAGCTATAGCACTGGTCAGTGATCAGTGATATCAATCCAGGATTTAGATACTCCTGGACTGGTGCAACAACCGGTGCCACAACCTGCAAATAGGGATAAACCGAGCACTAAGGCGACTATGGAAACATTAGAGTTTGTCATTTATCCAGATGGTCGAGTCCAGGAAAAAGTCACTGGGATCATCGGAGCATCTTGCGCAGAGGTAACAGCTGCTATTGAAGCTCAGCTAGGACGAGTCGTATCTGTTGAGCAAACATCAGATTACTTCGACCAAAAGCTTGAACTATCGGCAACAGCCACAGCTCAAGCTACGGTTAGCCATTGGTAAATTTGTGTTCCAGTTAGTAAATTCGTTTTATTACCAAAAATGTCTCATTTCAGCACTATCAAAACCCAAATCCGTAACCGTTCATCCTTAGAAACTGCTTTAAATGACTTAGGGATTGATTGGGAATCTGGTCCTAGCCCTGTGCGCGGTTATAAAGGTCAAACTCGCACTGCTGAAGTAGTGATTGAGCAAGAGAATGACTACGACATCGGTTTTAGTTGGAATGGTAACGCCTACGAACTAGTTGCTGATTTTCAGTATTGGCAACAGCCTTGGTCTGTAGATGGTTTCCTACAACGGGTAACCCAGCGTTACGCTTACAACACAGTAATTAAGGAAACTGCTAAGCAAGGCTTTGAGGTTGCTGAGCAACAAGATAATAAAGATGGTTCAATTCGTTTAGTCGTACAACGCTGGAGTGCGTAATGTCTGAGTTCTCACCGACGCCAGAGCGTTCGGGTTTGGAACCAGAGTTAGGGGGTGTCTTTCGAGATGCTCCAGAGCGTTCTGGTTTTGAGCCAGAGCTAGGGGGTATTCTGCGACAAAAAGGTGTTTACGTTGATGAAATTACCTGCATTGGCTGTAAACACTGCGCCCACGTCGCTCGCAACACATTTTACATGGAAGCCGACTACGGTAGATCCCGGGTTTTTCGGCAAGATGGCGACCCAGAAGACGTGATACAAGAAGCGATAGACACTTGTCCAGTAGATTGTATCCACTGGGTTGATTACACTAAGCTTAAAAATCTAGAAGACGAGCGACAATATCAGGTAATTCCTAGAGCGGGATTGCCCATTGACCGCAGTATTGTTGCTGCCAAAATTAAGGAGAGGAAGCTGGCAAGAAAGCGTAGGAAAAAACGAACCTAGGCTTAATGCGATCGCGTAGCGTGGCCTAGGGTCAATCGCTTTTAATAGTAATTAATCCTCGATGGCTTAGTGCCGTTGGGGGTTTTGTGTTGTTTTATCGCAATGGTTGGATTTTAGGGAATCGGGAATCGGGAATCGGGAATCGGGAATCGGGAATCGGGAATCGGGAATCGGGAATTGGGAATTGGGAATTGGGAATTGCGAAATGCGATCGCATCCTTGATCGCATCCAACAACAACAATACCATAAAAATGCACAATATTAAATTATAGCATAAACAGATCTTTATTTCTAATAATATCAAAAACTCTTTGGCTCTCTTTCTTACTACTCCCGACTCCCGACTCCCTACTCCCTTCCTACGACCAAATCCCACAGCGCATCAATACCACTGCCCACATAGTCGGAATCCTGATGTTGTTCAATCCATTCCATGATAGTAGGGAGGATATGATTGGATGTTTTGCCCAAGTTGCCCAAGGCTTCGGCTGCCTTCCCACGCACATAAGAATCCTCATCCTGAAGCCTTGCTAGGAGGGTGTTGACTACGGTTTCTGAGCTGTTGCCCAATCTGCTCAAGGCATCAGCTGCCCACCCACGTACATCAGAATGCTCATCCTGAAGCTTTGCTATGAGGGCGTTTATTACAGTTTCTGAGTTGTTGCCCAATTTTCCCAAGGCATTGGCTCCCCACGAACGCACAGAAGACTCGGGATCCTGAAGCTGTACTAGTAGGGCGTTGACTAGGGTTTCTGAGCTGTTGGCTAATTCAACCAAGGCATTGGCTGCCTTGCTACGCACATAAGACTCATAATCCTGAAGCAGTGCTATTAGGGCATTGACTACCGTTTCTGAGTTGTTGCCCAATTTTCCCAAGGCATTGGCTGCCCACCCACGCACATGATAATCGTGATCCTGAAGCAGTGGTAGGAGGGCGTTGACTACCGTTTTTGAGCTGTTGCCCAAATTCCCCAAGGCAAAGGCTACGCCACTACGTACAGCAGAATCGTGATCCTGAAGCAGTGGTAGTAGAACATTGACTACCGTTTCTGAACTGTTGCCCAATTGGCCTAAGAACACGGCTACCCACCCACGTACAAGAGAACCATCATCCTGAAGCAGCGGTAGTAGGGCGTTGACTACCGTTTCTGAACTGTTGCCCAAATTCCCCAAAGCTATGGCTGTCTTCTGACGGACATCAATATCGGGATCCTGATGCCGTGTTAGGAGAGCGTTGACTACTGTTTCTGAGTTGTTGCCCAATTGACCCAAGGCATCGGCGGCCTCCCGACGAACAATAGAATTTGCATCCTTTAGTCGCGCCAACAATATTGTAATTACCTGATCCTTTTCCCCTAACTCGTGTCGATACTTCAGCAATCGTGTCTCATCAATTAAATCTGTTCGCTCCTTCAACATCTCCAGAGCTTGTGCTTGAAAATCCGTGTCATACAAACTACAAATTATCTGATAAACCTGCTCGCGAATCTTATCGCCAACCCGCTCCTCACTACTCACCTCTAACTCAAGCAACCCCTCTAAAATCTCTTGCACTAACTCACCGTCAGCACTACGCAAATTCTTAGGGTTTTCCGCCAAACATTTACCAGCAAACAACAAATCACGCTGTAACCAATCCTTATAGTTACTATTATTATTCAAAACCGCTCGAATCGCCCTCGCGGCATTTTTCGGTTTTTGTTGTGCTATTAGCAATAATAACACTTCGCGCCAGTGGGAGTCATGTAAATGCTCCCGAATATGATTCAAAATAATACTAAAATCATACTCATCCTCTGCTTGATAGTTAATCTCTTGAGCACACAAATATTCCTGAAATGTCTTATGGACAAAAGCATAACAATCTTGCCCCTGCTCATTCAATAAACCGGTGCGATCGCGAATCAAGGTTACAAATGCTTCTGCTTCTTCCTTTGCTTGATATAACTGCACCTGCTTCAATATTTTAATCTGTTTACTCAACTGAGCAATCAAATCATCTTTATTAAGAATGGTGCCGACTTCGTTATCTTCACTATTTCCTTGGCTATGAATCCAATAAGCCAGCAATTCCATCAATCGGCGCAAATCATACAAATCTAGATACTTAAATAGTCCCTTATTGCTAATTTCTTTGTTAGCATCCCAAGAGGTTAACAAGGTTTTGACTGCACAATTATAAAGCTCAAACCGTTCTTTGGGCAATACCGCTTGATACCGATGGATTAATGCAATAATTGTCAACAATAAGGGATTCCGTGCCAACAAGGTAATCCGGTCATTATCATTCAGCGCCTTTCCTAAACTCTCCTTGCGCCTTTTGGCTTCTGCTTGGTCTTGAAAGCGACTGTTATACCAGTTCTCAATAAATGCCGAAATCTTTTGGTCATCAAAGGGTTGGATTTGATAGTGGGGAAATTCCTCAGTGCGGAAAAAGTCGCGCCGATAACCAGCCGGTCTAGATGTAATAATAGCGCGATTTCTGTTAAACTGTCCTAAAAAATTCTCGATGCGCTTGACTACATCATGGCGTTTAGCCTCTTCTGCTACTTCATCCAAACCATCCAGCAATATCAAGGCTCTACCATCAGATAACCAATGCTCGAAAAATCCCACTGGTAACGGTTTCACTGACATGGTGTTTTCCGCAAATATCCGAGCATAGTCGATCAGGCTTTTATCGAGATGTCTGGCAAAATCTCGCATCCTGATTAAAATCGGTAGCCAGTCGGTATCACCATCTAATCCCAAAATGTCAGGATTTTGCTGAGCTAATATTACCGCAAAATAGCTCATCAAGGTGGTTTTACCAGAGCCTGGCGCACCCAGGATTACCACTCTTCTCGACTGACTTTGGCTCAATAACTGCTGAGCCAAGAATTTCCGGCCAGTTGTCTTTTCCAATAGCAGCCTTTCTGGCTTTTCCCCACTACCGGCTGCTAACAACTCCCGCTCCCAAGCGCCAGCAGTTGATACGTCTTCCACGACATCTGGCATTACGAAAATCTGGGCTAACTTCTCCGATTTTTCTACTTCTTGCCCAGGCACAGCAATGCCAGCAAATTTGACATCATCAAACCAGTTGGCTAACTGCTCACAATAATCCTGTTTAGCTACCTGAAATTTAAGATAAGTATCCGTGTGCTGAAAATAAGCATTAATAAATGTCTCTATCCAAGGCTTGAGACTGTCTTGATTTAGTTTAATAGTCTTGGCTTCAGCTTGTTGTTGAAATACGGTGCTTAAAATATCCCGGTCTGGCTTACCTTGATTAAGTAAGGGTTTCTGTAATTCCGCCACAACAGCAGAATGAGTAAAATAGTCGTTCAAAAACCGATTAACTCCATTCCAGCCATCCGGGGGAGCGTGAAAAAATAAGCGCTGTTGACTATCCAGTTGTTTGTCCCATTGATCAACGGCTTCTGCTCCCGCTTTGATGGCTTTTTCGATATCGCTTTTAGTCAGAGATTTAATTATATGCTTCCCTGCTTGTCCCGCAATAATACCTAACAACGGTGACACGATTTTCGATAGTTCTAAACTAGCCAAAAGGGACAATGCTGCCATAATTTATAGGTAGTTATGTTCGATTAGTTTAATTATAGCAATTTAGGGAGATTTGATCCCCCTAAATCCCCCTTAATAAGGGGGACTTTCTAGATCAATTTCCGGACTCCCCCCTTAGTTCTTTGGGCGGAAGGGGGACTTTCTAGATCGATTTCCGGACTCCCCCCTTAATAAGGGGGGCAGGGGGGGATCGAGTTAGGAAAGGGAACTCTTTGAGTTTACTCCGCCCTTAGTTATTTGGGCGGAAGGGAGAGAAACTAGATCGATTTCCGGACTCCCCCCTTATTAAGGGGGGCAGGGGGGGATCGAGTTAGGAAATGGGAGAGAAAGAGTTTACTCCGCCCTTGGTCTGCCTTAATAAGGGGCACAAACTAGATCGATTTCCGGACTCCCCCCTTAATAAGGGGGGCAGGGGGGGATCGAGTTAGGAAAGGGAACTCTTTGAGTTTACTCCGCCCTTAGTTATTTGGGCGGAAGGGAGAGAAACTAGATCGATTTCCGGACTCCCCCCTTAATAAGGGGGGCAGGGGGGGATCGAGTTAGGAAAGGGAACTCTTTGAGTTTACTCCGCCCTTAGTTATTTGGGCGGAAGGGAGAGAAACTAGATCGATTTCCGGACTCCCCCCTTATTAAGGGGGGCAGGGGGGGATCGAGTGAGGAAATGGGAGAGAAAGAGTTTACTCCGCCCTTAGTTATTTGGGCGGAAGGGAGAGAAACTAGATCGATTTCCGGACTCCCCCCTTAATAAGGGGGGCAGGGGGGGATCGAGTGAGGAAATGGGAGAGAAAGAGCTTACTCCCCCCTTTGGTTATTTGGGCGGAAGGGGCACAAACTAG
Source organism: Moorena sp. SIO1G6 (assembly GCF_010672795.1). Lineage (NCBI taxonomy): Bacteria > Bacillati > Cyanobacteriota > Cyanophyceae > Coleofasciculales > Coleofasciculaceae > Moorena > Moorena sp. SIO1G6. The sequence goes on along the minus strand of NZ_JAAHFZ010000052.1, from coordinate 22,500 downwards.
ATCGATTTCCGGACTCCCCCCTTAATAAGGGGGGCAGGGGGGGATCGCACTAGAAAATGGTATAAAAAGCGCGATTCCACTCCCCCAATCTAACTCTATTATCCTAATCCCTAAAAAAATTTGATACTCACCAAAGAGCCGCAACTTATTGAATTTTGAAACAGCTCTAGGTTGTGCTAGGGGGAAGCTCACTGCTGATCCGATCGCACACTGCTTCAAAATTATGCAATACTTCATCATTGGTAAATCGAATTACTTTTAATCCATAACCTTCAAGAATGTGAGTTCTTTCTTCGTCATAAGCTTGGCCAGATTCTGTATAATGAGAATCCCCATCAACTTCAATAACTAATTTTAAAGCAGCACAATAAAAGTCAACAATAAAATTCGCTATTGGTCTTTGTCGCAAGACTCTAAACTGAAAATTTTTCAAATAGCAAGACCACAGCTTTTTCTCGGCTGGTGTCATAGTTTTCCTTAATTCTCTAGCTCTGCTTACTAACTTGTAATTATAAGGAATATGGAATTGTCTTTGTTGGCGATCGCACATTTAAAACTAATCGATTTTGTGGTTTTTTGCATGGGTTTAGATCCCCCATTATCCCCCTTAATAAGGGGGACTTTCTAGATCGATTTTCCGACTTTACCCAATGATCACGGCGGGCTGGGAGGATCGAGCTTTTCGGATCTGCTTCCGGGTTTAGATCCCCCATTATCCCCCTTAATAAGGGGGACTTTCTAGATCGATTTCCGCACTTTCCCCCTTGGTAAAGAAATGCTATGGAAAGCGATGGTATGTAGGAGGCACTACGGGAAAGGACTCCCCCAATCTAACACCATTACTCTAATTCATAATCCCTAATTCATAATCCCTAAAAAAAGGCGATGATATCAGCCGCTAAGCGATCGCATGATTACGGTCTCAATTTTAATGCGATCGCTATTTTTAATTAACCAAAAAAAACAAAAAAAAACTAATTAAAAATTTCATCTTTATACCCCCTTTATAAAAAATACTTAAAAATACTTGACAAAATTAAAAATTATTTATTAATATAAAAATGTCGCAAATACAACAGCAAAAAACATTATGGACATCGAAAACTTTCTACCAAATTTTGAGTATAATCCCAACAATCCTAATCTCCCTGAATTATCTGGCCAACCCCAGCCAGGACGGGAGCAAATCAAACATATATTGATCGGTTCTCCCAAAACCGTGCGGGTCACAATCTATAATCTTTATAGCCGTGGCTACGCCCAAGTTCATGAGTGGAGCACTCCTCAACCTACCGGAAATCCTGGTGAGGTGATCAGTATTTTGATTCGACATCTGTTGGTAGATTAAGATAGCAAATTGCCAGGGATTTGCATCCCTGGCTACAGGTCAAAACTCAGGAGAAATTACGAAGTCTGAAGTCTAAGACCTAAGTTTGTATGTTGTTGATTTGGTGAACACATAGTCAAGGACTCTAGGGTTGTTGACTATTACAAAAAATAATTCGGTCAAGCATTGGAATTAACCAAAACTTGACCGAATTTTTTTGTTGAGGGAACAGGGAACAGGGAACAGGGAACAGGGAGTAGGGAATCGGGAATCGGGAATCGGGAATCGGGAATCGGGCAGTTGCGTAGGGTGTGTTAGGGGCGGGCTTGTCCTCATGTTCAACCTCTTCGCCCCTGAAGTCGCCCCGTAACGCACCACCCAAGGATCCGCTCTGACCGCCTCGTAGCCATTCTTGGGACAGCCCGCCCGGAAATGAAACGGGCAAGATGCCCATTCCACCCCTGATACCTATTCCACCCTTAATACATTGTAAACACTTAATACATTTTACACCCCTGCTGCCCATTCCACCCACCGGATCAAAGTTAATTGCATCGCTGCAATAGTTTTTTCTAACCTCCCACATCAACTACATAGCCCATATCACCCGTTATAACAATGCAATAGTTTTTCTGACCTTCCACGCTTACAACCCTTTGCACCCTCTCCACTCCCTTGCATCTTCTAAAACATCGTGTTAATATAAATAATATCTTTAAAGCAATGGTTTTACCGCCATGATGATTTCTACCGCACAAGCTGCTGAATTACTAGGTATCTCTGCCACTCGCGTCCGTTTCCTGTTGAGCAAGGGCAGAGTTAAAGGAGCTTATAAAGTCGGTAGAACTTGGGTGATTCCTTTATTTGATGGCATGCCCGTGGTTACCCCTGGTACTCGCGGACCGAAGCGGAATTGGTCAAAGCGTACAAATTACACGAAGGCCGTCATCCACGTTAATCAGAAAGTGATTCGCCAAAATCACAACAGCGGCGAACGCAATCCAGTGATTACGGTAAAACGAGGCTCTAACAATACTTACGGTCATACTGTCGAAGTCAATGGCCCTTGTCGGGTCATGTATCGCCCAGATGATCCCCTAAAGTGTGGAGCACGGGTATGGATTGAGACGATTTCTGATTTTAAGGTAATCGCTTAAGCGGTCAGCGGTCAGTGGTCAGTGGTCAGTGGTCAGTGGTCAGCGGTTAGCGGTCAGCGGTCAGCCATCAGTGGTCAGCCATCAGTGGTCAGCCATCAGTGGTCAGCTTATTTTATTCAAAAGCTGTTCGGTGTAGCTTAGCCTACGGCCAATAGCCGATAACTGATAGCTGATAGCTGATAGCTGATAGCTGATAGCTGATAGGTTCATGTAGGGTGGGCAGTGCAGCAGACAGATAATGAAGCTTGCAAACCACGTTGGTAGGCACTGCCCACCCTACTGATAGGTTCATGTAGGGTGGGCAGTGCAGCAGACAGATAATGAAGCTTGCAAACCACGTTGGTAGGCACTGCCCACCCTACGATTAATGACTGATAGCTTATAGGTAATAACTGATAGCTGATAGCTGATAGCTGATGCACTTGATATTAGTGCAGAGAGTTGTGGTCAGTCAGTAGTTTTTCAACTCTAGCTTCTTCAACTTTCGAGGTTAGTTTTTTGGATTCATGGATATCTCTTGTAGTTTTCGCGATGTTGATGCTAGAGCCAACAGAGAAAAGTAAACCGATACCTAAGTAGCCTTTGATCCAGTTATCTGCTGGCAAATTGGCAATGCCAATAGCCATAGCAAAAATGGAAATAACGAAAGACGCCCAAGACTGAATTATCCAACCTGTACTATGGGTTTGGTTACTAAATCGTTCTTGCATTTTACTCAACCTTTAAATGGGATAATAGTAATTAATTTAATTTTGATGATACAAAGCCTATTATCTGGTAAGTTGAGAGCAATGACAGTTTTTGGATCTGCATACTAGAGTAGAGGTTGAAATGGAGTAACTAATAGTAAAGCTCTGGAAAACGTTGTTGAGAGCAATGACAGTTTTTGGCTCGGCATACTAAAGTAGTGCTTAAAATGGAGTAAATATTAGCAAAATCTCGTAAAACCTTCACTTATTCAGCTTTTCGGTAAGCGTACCTAGTAGAATAAAAGAGGTTATGTCAGCATATGCGCTACGCGCACGCGTGCGCGTTCAGCTATCAGCCTATGGGCTACGGGCACGCTACTTGAGGTGCGATCAGCTATCAGCCATTGGCCGTAGGCGAGGCTAGTTGAGGTGCTTTTGAATAAAATATGCTGACCGCTGACGGCTGACGAGCAGACATTATCGGTCTTGGAGAATTTTAGTGAAACAGAGTGGACTGCGCAACGGATTTCTGTCAGTGGGATCCTTGAGTAAGCTTGTAGATGCGTTCGCGCAGCGTCGGGCTTTGCCCGAATCGCATTAACAGTGTGGAGTGCGCAACGGATTCTTTGGGTGGGACTGAAGGTAAGCTGATGGTAGATGCGATGCTCCAAAAGAGCCGCTTCGCGAACCCCCTTTGAGCTAAGATACATACAAAAGATAATTTGTCAAAGAAAATTCCATGGGTTTAGCCTGGCCAATTATTAGCGGAATCGGCCACTATAACAAGGGGGAGAAATTTTCTCACTTTTCGCCCTTTGACTTTCATCACATAACCTAGAAAAAGATGGAAAACCCTCAAAGTAACATGGCTAATGAATCATTACCAACAGCAGAAGAAGACGCTCCATCCATTAGTGGTTTATACGAACTCGCCATCGGTGCAACAGCAGAGGATGAAGCAGCTCTGATCGAATATTGGCAACAGTTTGGCTTTAGTGTAGGACAATCTGGTACTCTCAGTGCAACGGAAGCAAATCGGTTATATGGTGTCAATTCCAGTTTGCGATCGCATCGCCTTCATAATCAAGTTACAGATAGAAGTTTGCTCCGCTTAATGGTGTGGGACAAACCAGTTAACGAAGGATTGGGACTGACTCCTTTAAAAGCGGTGGGTAGCCGTTGGGGAACTAGTTTATCTTTAGATGTGTTTAATATTGCCAATCATGCCGAAGATGCGATCGCTGCTGGCTTACCTGTATACTATGTTCCACCCCAGAGAAATTTGATTTATCGTCCCGAGTCATTCCAGCCGTTTATACAAGCTAATCCTTGTGTACATGAAATGGTTCTCATCCAGCCGTTAACCCGACAAGTTCTTTTTGAGCGCCATGATTATACTCGCCCCAATTCGGGCATTGTCAATCCTGATTCTCACTTCAAAGCTTCGGAGTTCGTTCACGCGGGACTGATTGTTGACTGCGAGCATGAAAAGTTAGATTTTTACGACCAAGTGCTTGGTTTGCGTCGTAGTACGAATAATTCTGAAAGTAAATATGTTGAAGCTTCTCGCCGCATCCTGGAGCTAAAAGGACCAGAAAATGGGGAACGGATGCTGAAGTATTACTTTAATGCTCCTCGGAATTATACTAAAGATAAAACCCAAAATCGTTCTGGAAACTTTGAATTTTTGCGGTTTGAAGGTAGTTTAATAAACAAACTTGCTTACTCTCGTCCTGGCTCTTTAGGAGTTTGTTTATATACCATGAATGTAAGCGATATTGAGGGATATTACCAGCGTGTTAGTACTAGCGAAGCAACTGAGGTAACACAGGTATCTGAGAACGAATTTGGTGATAAAAGTTTCTCATTTATTGCACCTGATGGCTATTTTTGGACTTTAGTGGAGGGATAAAAAATGGATTTAAAAGAACAAAACTGGAAAAATTTCACGGCCAACCATTTGCGTGACTGGCATGGTATTTGGACAAGGTATTCTCCTGAAGGAGAGATAATAGAATCATTTCAAAGTCTGAGAAGCTTCCGCAGCAATCCAGAACAAACAGAAATTTATCACACTAATCGTTATATATACGCTGACGGTAGGATAGAAGAAAAAAAATGGCACTCCAATAAACAGGATAAGGTGTTACCTGATGGAATTGTTCACCCAGCATTTCCGTCAATGAGATCATTTTTCTTTGAACAAGGTGCAGCTACATGGTCAGCTAAACAGTTAGAACCTGGTTCGGTGTTTCAACCGGCTGAATTGTTCTTAAAACATGAAGATATAAGACATAGTGTTGCCATTCTTTATGATAGTAATGGCAGTTTGATGCGGACAGTGAGTATCCGTGAAGATGCAGCCGGTTTTCCCAGTAAATATTGGTCAAAGGAAATCAATCTCTTACCTGAGAGAAATCTGAGTGGTAACTGGCAAGGAACTTCTGTTACCATGACCCCAGATTTAAAGGTTTCTGAGCCAATAGCAACTCAACTGCACTGGCCTTTGGCAGGAAATAAAATGTTCTTTTTTCCTGATGGTATTTCTCTGAGTTGTCCTGAACAAGTGAATATTGGTACCTCCTTTAACATTGCGGCAAATTGGCTGATTACCCCCTCTGATTTACAACAACTAAGGGTCAAGTATGATGAATCTGGAGCTTTGTATAGCTTGACTTTGGAAGAATTTTACCTGTCGGATGCTGGAGGGAATCCCTAAGATATTTTCCAATACTTCATAAAGATTATTCATCTGAGATCAGGCTGTCTAGATATAATGAGCAAATAATCAAGATTTTTTTTGGTAAATGATATGGATTTAAAAGAGCAAAACTGGAAAAATTTCACGGTAAACCATTTGCGGGATTGGCATGGTATTTGGACAAGGTATTCTCCTGAAGGAGAGGTAAAAGAATCATTTCAAAGTTTGAGAAGCTTCCGCAGTAATCCAGAACAAACAGAAATTTATCACACTAATCGTTATATATATGCTGACGGCAGGATAGAAGAAAAAAATTGGCAGTATGATAAACAGTCAATGAGAGGATTTTTCTTTGAACAAGGTGCAGCTGTATTGTCAGGTAAACAGTTAGAATCAGGTGCGGTATTGCCACACGAATTGTTATTAAAACATGAAGATATAAGACATAGTGTTGCCCTTATTTATGATAGTAATGGCAGTTTGATGAGGGCAGTAAGTATCCGTGAAGATGCAGCCGGTTTTCCCAGTAAATATTGGTCAAAGGAAATCAATCTCTTACCTGAGAGAAATCTGAGTGGTAACTGGCAAGGAACTGCTGTTACCATGACCCCAGATTTAAAGGTTTCTGAGCCAATAGCAACTCAACTGCACTGGCCTTTGGCAGGAAATAAAATGTTCTTTTTTCCTGATGGTATTTCTCTGAGTTGTCCTGAACAAGTGAATATTGGTACCTCCTTTAACATTGCTGCAAATTGGCTAGTGACAGATTCCCAACTGCAACAACTTAGGGTTAACTATGATAATTATGGAGCCTTTTCTGGCTTGACGCTCGAACTATTTCACCTTTAAACTATAGAGAATAATATCTAAGGATTTGGATGTGGCATTATTTAGGCATCATCCTGAATGTTTTTGAAGAAAAATAAAATAGGGATACTAAATGAATTGTGATAATTTTTGTTCCCTACTCTCTGTTACCTTTACTAGAGGTTTATTGAGTTAATGAATTTAAATAAGTTTGTCGATCCCCGATATGATATTTGGATGAAAATAGCAACTATGCTGGAAGAACGTTACCTTTCCTTGGATAGTAATGTTGATTGGGATGGGTTACAACAAAATATTCCTTCAGCTAGCAAAGAAAGAATACAAAAAATTTTTGATAAAATCAAAAACAGTGAGACAATTAATAAAGGAGAGCGGATTGTTTTAATAATGTTAAAGCTGCTCAATGATCCCCCTGGAAATAATGAAGCAGAAATTCTCAAACAATTACAAACCCATATTTGTGAAATAGAAACCATATTTGTGCCTTGGGAGATTGTCTTAGAAAATCAAAAAAGAAATCATCATGAAGCTGAAACAGATCCGATTAAATTAGCTGATTTATATCGAACTGATTCCACAGAAAGAGCATTAAAAGACGCAATGGCAGGTATTCCACCTCAACAACGGGATCAATTTTATCGTGGGATTATGAAACCGCCATATCATACAGTTTCTCGTCGTAATATTTTTCCAGAAAAAGTAATTTATGGACTCACTGGACACTTAATTGTAATTGATGAAAATACTGGGGCTATCCAAATTCAAGAAGCTAAACAAAAAGGTTATTGGTTTGAGAAAGACTATTTTAAATCGATGCCTAACCGCCCCTATGTCTTTCAAAAACCTGGAGCTGATGGCACAAATGTTTGGGATAATTATACGTTTAATGAAGCAGCAGATATTAGCAACAAAAAAAGTTAATCTAGATTAAGGAATACAAAAGTACATCGGTCCTGTGAAATAAGCCAAGGGAAAAGAGCGAAGACATAGCGGTGCGACCCAAGGCCGTGAGCAATCCCTCACGGCCTTGGAGGCGCGCACCGTCCAGTTTTTATAGCAGTCGCCAGGGCAGTTAGGACATGAGAAAAGTCTCAAACCTAAGTAAGCGATGCAGCGCGGTCTTGGGGGTTTCCCCCATGAGCGACTGCATCAAGAAGCGCAAGAGTTTGACTTCTGACTTCTGACTTCTGACTTCTGCTATACATTGGTTTGTACGCTCATGGGTGAGTTTTTGGGATGAATGTACCGAGATTGTGACTCATACCGAGTTGCATTCAAAGATAGTAGATTGGTTGGATAAGGAGATAGGGATATTGGGAGATAGGGAGATTGGGAGATAGGGAGATTGGGGGAAGATAAAGTTGTACGTTTGACCGCAACTTGGTATCAAGATGTATCAGGTAGGGGTAGGGTGGGCAAATTTTGAGAATTTGATAATTTCATCAGCGATGATGCCCATTTGCCCACCCGACAAGATCTATGTTTACATTTTAAATAAATGAATAACTTGGTGAAATACAAGGAATACCTTGGCTCAGTCAATTACAACGACCAAGATGAGATTTTATACGGGAAAGTAGAGTATATTCGTAGGCTAATCAGTTATGAAGGTCAGGATGTTGAATCTCTTCGCGCCAGTTTTCACGAAGCAGTGGATGATTACCTAGAGCTTTGTCAACTCAAAGGGATAGAACCGGAAAAGCCTTTCAAGATTAATCGTAGGGTGGGCAGTGCTTACCTTTGCCCTTTGCCAGCAAATGTATCTGTTTCAAGCACTGCCCACCCTACAGGAACTGCTTTCAAGATTAATCGTAGGGTGGGCAGTGCTTACCTTTTTTGCCCTTTGCCAGCAAATGTATCTGTTTCAAGCACTGCCCACCCTACAGGAACTGCCCTACTTTTTTTCGACAGCGGGAAAAGTCAGCACTGAAACTATCCAGAGATATATTACCGACCCTCACCATGGTTGAACCCTAAGTGGCTTTAGCCACTGTGGAGCATTCCTCCCGGAGACGAAACCTCAGAAGAGTGGAGCCTTTATAGGCGACAGGCGGTTGCATTGAAGGGTTAAAACTCATGAAATAAGGCTCCACTCTTCTTACGGTAACTTCTGACCCGGTCTAAAGACGCGGGGTTTCCTGCTACCTAGATTTTTAGGATTTCAGAAATGATTCAGCAACGGTCTCATTCTGAATCATTTCTGATTGCAATTGGGCTAAAAATATTGGGTAAAACTGTAAGCATTCAGCTATCAGCCTAATGGTATCATGCTAATCAACGGGAGGTAGTAAACAAGCATAGGGGGTGCTGGTACGGCTGCTTGAAAATCCCTGCTCGTTTTACTCATCCGACCCCGTGCAGTTAAATCGCCTGCTAGCACCTCAAGTAGTACCATCTGTAGCGCATTAGCTGATAGCTGACAGCTGAATGCTTACGAAAAACTAGTTAGTGTTAACCCAAATTTTCTTCTTCCTCCTCGTAGTTACTGTCCTCTACCCCCATCAGTTCAGAGATTTCTACGTCATCACCTAGGGGATTTTCTTCCTCTAAATTCTCCCGTGGGATCAGGCGATTATTAGACTCTAACCAATCTAAAAGGGAAGTTTCTTGCTTAAGGGGAATAACCTCAGCGAGTTGATCACGATGTATTTCACGTAGAGCAGGATTGTACATAGACTTCTTCAGCTAATATGGACGAGGTGAAAACCTTTAACTTTGAGTCTAGCAGTCAGCTAGAGGAAATATTATGATTGGCAAGGCGGAACTCTTAGAAGCGATCGCAGGAAAGAATCGTGGTCTATTAGCAAGCAAAACCGATAAAACAGCAATACTCGCAGCAGTTACTCAACTGGAAGGGAGAAACCCTACCCCTCGACCCCTTGAGGCGCAAGACTTGCTAGATGGTAACTGGCGTCTGCTATATACTACGAGTCAAGAACTTTTGAATCTTGACGGATTTCCCTTGGTACAACTGGGTCAAATCTACCAATGTGTTCGTACTTCAGATACTAAAATTTACAACATAGCTGAATTATCTGGTATTCCTTATCTCGAAGGTGTTGTCAGTGTTTGTGCTAGTTTCGAGCCAGTATCTCAATGCCGGGTTAATGTTAGCTTCGAGAGGTCTATCATTGGTCTACAAAGCTTCCTGAGTTATAGCTCTGCCAATGATTTCATTGAGCAAATCGAAGCTGGCAAAAGGTTTCCAGCTATTGACTTTCCCATCAATAGGGACAATCAACAGGGTTGGTTAGAGATCACCTATCTTGATGATGACCTGCGCATTGGACGGGGGAATCAGGGGAGTTTGTTTGTGTTAACCAAGAAATGAGTAGGGAGTAGGGAGTAGGGAGTAGGGAGTAGGGAGTAGGGGTTGCGAAAATTGACTGTACCTCATAACTAGGAGAAACGCTATATCCCTCTTCTGTCAAAATCCTGAAACAAAAGCCAAATCGGAATTCTCTAGTTCTTTATTGATCAAGGATAGACCTATTTTCTAACAACAACTACCTTTGCCTGTATCGACTGACCATTTTTGAATTCAAAATGAAAAATTCAAAATTCAAAATGAATAGCTTTCTAATTTTTAATTGTTTCAACGGATACAAGCCCCCGAATTCATTCGTGGGGTATTTTTTAATTTTGAATTGATAATTTTGAATTGAAGCGAGTTGTTCGCGTAGCGTGGCCGAAAGGCCAGGGTTGAACGCGATGGACGAAGTCCCGCTTTCAGCGATCGCGTGGCCGAAAGGCCAGGGTTGACCGTCAACGAGTTATCCACTGGGTGCTCAAATCTACGATTAAGCATGAACAGTCAACAAACAACCCTCAACAAACAACCCTCAACAAACAACCCTCAACTATGGTCATTAATTATTGACACTCCCCGCTTTAAAAAGACGGGGATTCCTAGATCTACGACCGGCCTTAAACCTCCGTGTCCAAATGGCAATATCTAAACCGAAATCCCGTCAAGACTAAAATCTTAGTTCAGTTCACGAAAGACCCAGCGGGCTAGTCTCCTTAGGCGTTTAGCTACTTTTTTGAGAAGTGCCTTATAGAGTCCGTTGCTCCTCTGTTTCACTTGGTTTCGGCGTGCCCCGCCGTACCATTATTTTCTGAAGTTGTGATCTTGCTGGGTTCACACACCAATTGGTAGTTGATGATTGGGTTTTTAAGGAGGATTTTCCCTGCCCTCCGGGCATTACTACTTTAAGGTCAAACAATTGCGGGTCTCTGACCCGGTTGTGCCTCGGTTTTTCAGCCTGTACCCATATTTAGATTTTACTATGGCGCTAACGTATCGTCAACCTTTTGGCGACTAAAGTCGCTGCGAGTCTTCATCCCGGAGACGAAACCTTAGAATAGGGCAGCCTTAATTATAAAGTTTTAACCCTTTTGCTCATAGCCGACCAATCGTAAAGGCTGCCCTATTCTTGCGGTAACTTCTGACCCGGTTTAAAAACGCGGGGCTTTCGACTTGTGCGTCCTCTAGTAACCAGCCTCTTCTTCGTATTCTGGAGCTTTCTTTTTCTCAGGAATATTGACTCGCGGTGCTTTGTAAGGCTCTGGGGAGCGGTCATCATCCCAGGCATCACCCTCCACTTCGTACTTGTCATAGTCCTGGGTGTTGGTTTTACCATAGGAAGGCTCAGGTGAGCTATAGACTGGCTGCTCGTAGCGCACTGGCTGAGGGGACTCTTCCCGTTCATCGCTCCAGTTATCTTCTTCTAATCTGGCTTCGACATACTTCTTCGGGACTGGTGCTTCTCGTCTGATCGGCTCTAGTTCTGGCTCTTGCCAATCGTCATCCCAGGCATCTTGGGCTCGGTTGGCATTCTCTACTGTCTGAGAGATAGGAGTACGTATTGGAATCCCCGTTCCCAGTTGATTTTCTGGTCTAGCCGTTGGGGTATAGTAGGGGTCTTCTGTGTCCTTTTCCCAAGGGGGTCTGCCAATCCCCATACGTTCTAAGACCCCGACGGTTAACTGGACCAGATGCTCTTGAGCTTCCTCAAATACAATTAATCGGTCTGGACCACTGCTGACAATTTCATCAATGGGTAGCTCATAAGTACTAATCACCTGGTCGGGTATTTGGGGTAACCCTATTGATGCAATGATTAGGGCGGAAACGGTGCCATCTTCAACATTGAACTTGAAGCCTCTAACCCGACCTAAGAGTTCACCGGTTTCGGTGATCACTTCGCTGTTAATCAGGGTACTATAGGCATCGACATCAATATCTTCGATAACGTCTTGATCATCTACCAGGATGACATCACCAAATTGCCGAATGCTGCTCAGGAGCATGTACTTTGGCATACCGGCTACTGCCAGGAGGTTATCTCGCAGACCCAGTGCCACAACCTGCCGTCTGTCTATATCTACCAACAGTTCCTTGACGACTCCGAGGCGCTTACCATTGTCACGGGTAATTACCTGAGTATTTAAGATATCGGAGCGTGGACGAATTTGTTCCGTTGTCATTATATCTCGCTTTTCCTGAGCTATACTCCTGATGGATTAAAAATAAATAATACCTGAGCATTAATACCTGAGCATTAATACCTGAGCATTCAGCTATCAGCTTTCAGCTTTCAGCATTGGTTATGCAACCCTTAGGTTGATCAACAGACTACAGAGGTTATATACAACTTCTGAACATCGGTTTTTTTTTCGTACAGGACGCCCTTCGGACGAGGGGTTCGTGGGTCGGTTCTCTCCAAAATCAATCATGAACGGCTTATAGCTGATGAGCCTTGGGCTGAATGCTTACAATAATAATGGATTTGATGAATGGGATTTTATCTAGTTAACCGTACTTTTGGGTGATAGTTTTAAACCCAATACTTGAGTGTATGCTCCCCTGGCTTGGGTAACACCAATGGTGCGTTGAGCAGACTCAATCATAGGACGGCGTAAGCTTACTACAATAAATTGCGCAAGTTTAGCCTGTTGTTTGATCATTTTAGCTAATCGCTGGACATTTGCCCCGTCCAAAAACATATCGACTTCATCAAAAGCATAAAATGGCGAGGGGCGGTAACGTTGTAGGGCAAAGATAAAGCTAAGGGCTGTGAGGGATTTTTCTCCTCCTGACATAGATGCTAGCCGCCGCACCGGTTTACCTTTGGGGTGCGCCACCAGGTTGAGTCCACCGCTAAAGGGGTCCTCTGGATCATCGAGTTGTAAATAACCATCCCCATCGGACAGTTCAGCAAAGATGGCTTGAAAATTTTCATTGACTGCATCAAAGGCTTCTTTGAAAGCACGGTATCTCAAGGTGGTAAAGTTTTCTATCCTTAGCAACAGTTCAGTCCGTTCACCAGCTATGGTTTCCAGTTTCTCAGACAGTTCCTGGAGGCGAGTTTGAGTTCGGTCATATTCTTCTAAGGCCAGCATATTCACGGGTTCCATAGCCTGTAGACGTTTCTGTCCGTTGCGCAGTTCCTTTTGTAGTTGTTCTAGTTGAGCAGCTAGGGAGTCCAAGGTAATTACCTCTGAGCTTTTTTTATCACTAGAGGGGGAATTTTTTTTGACAATTTGAGGTATTTCTGGTATTGGGTCTGGTAATTCAGCAGCTTGGTCTTGGAGTTGAGTTTGGAGACTAGCAAGTTTTTCTGCTCTAGCAGACTGGGTTTCTTGGAGTTTTTGCTGTTGCCAAGAGGTTTCTTGGTGTTGTTGGCGCAGTCTCTGTAGGTGTTGCTCGGTGCGATCGCGTTTTTGTTTCTCTTGCCCCAATTTCTCCTCTAACTGGCGTAAGGCAACTGTAGTTTGGGTAATTTGCTCGGTGAGTGTCTCTAACTGAGTGTTAATTGCTGATTGCTGCTGTTGCCAAGATTCGATTTGGGTTTGATAGTCTGTTATTTGGCGGTGGCCTTCGGTAAGTTTATCCCTGAGGCGCTGCTGCTGATTCTCCTTGTGTTGTAGCTGTTTCTCGGTATTTCTCAAGGCTTGTTCACACTCACGCAACTGAGCTTCTTGGGTTTTAATGGTGTTCTGAATCTCTTGCCACTCGTTATGAGTTTGAGACTCCTCGAGTTGAGCGAGTTGTTGCCGTAAGTCGGCAAGTTGGGATTCTTGTTGGGGTAACTCTATCGCTATTTTTTCTAGTCGTTGAGTAGCGGCTGAGAGTTCTTGGTTGTTTTTACCCAGATGCGATCGCATTTGGGCTTGATTGGTCTGAGATTGCTCAATCTCCCTTTGTAACTGTTCCAAACGTAATTTGGTTTCCGAGTGTTTTGCCCTAGTTTCTGTCAATTCCTGGGTAATTTGTTTGACCGAGGCAGATTCGGTAGTAATCAATGCCTCGCAATGGTGTAAAATCTGTTCAATTTCCGCTAATCGGGTTCGTAAGCTACGGATTTCAGCAGACTCCATACTGTCACTGGTCCCAAAGTGCAATCCCGAACGGTGACTGATGCTACCACCAGTCATGGCACCGCTTATTTCCAAGATTTCACCATCTAGGGTAACGATGCGGTGTTTACCCAAGTAGGTACGGGCATCATTGAGAGTTTCAAAGACTACTGTAGACCCAAATATATAGGCAAAGACTTTTTGGTAACGGGGGTCGCAATCAATTAGCCTAATGGCGTAGTCAACAAAGCCCTTAGCATACCGTAGCACAACCGTTTCGCTAAATTGCCTAGGTTGGATTTTGGTCAGAGGTAAGAAGGTAGCTCTGCCAGCGCGTTTTTGTTTGAGGAGTTCGATCCCAGCCGCTGCGACACTATCATCTTCTACCACTAAATTCCCGAGGCGTGCGCCAGCAGCAATTTCTAGGGCTAGCTGATAGCGGGGTTCAACTCTACCCAATTGGGCGACTAATCCACAAACCCCCACTATGCTACTTTCTAGGATAACTTTAGTAGCATAAGTCCCTTGGGCTTCTTGTTGAGCTTGGGCTTGGGCTTCTAGTTTATCGAGTTGCCGTTGTTTTTGCCGTTGTTCCCCGACCAGGCGAGTTTGGGTTTGTTGTTGGATTTGTAGTTGTTGTTCGGTATTCCCTAGGGATTGGGCGAGAGACTGGACTTGTTGGGAATAAGTGCTTAATTGGGTGTCTAATCCCAAAGCTTGGGTTTGCTTGGTGGCGATTTCTGGTTCTAAGGTTTGCAGTTGCTGGGTTTGCTCTTCGATTTGCCGATTTAGCTGATTCTGACGCTCTTGGAGTTGAGCTTGCTCGGTGCGTTGGGGGTTGATGGTTTTGAGTAGGGTATCGATCTGCTTGGTGAGGGTGGTTTGTTGTTGTACCCAGGCATCACTAGCGGCTGCGATCGCATTGGCTTGTTCTCGGCTTTGGTTGAGAGCAGCTTGGGCCTCATCCCTTGCCACTTGTAAGGAGGTTTTAGACAATATCTCTAGATCAGTTTTTTCTGCGATCAACTGTTGCAGGGTTTGCTCGACTTGTTGAATTGTCTGTTGTGTATGTTGGAGATTGACAGCAGCATTTTGTAGGTTCTCAGTTAGTTCCTGCTGTCGGGTTTGTAATTGACGTTGTTCGGCTTGTTGAGTGGCAAGGGTGGATGCGATCGCAATTTGCTCTTCTTCTCCTAAGGCTTTGACCCGAGCATTGAGTTGGTCAAGTTCAGTGGTAGTTTGGTTGATTTGTTCCTCAATGCTAGTAATCTGAGCAATAAGCTGGGCTTTTTTTGTATTATCAGCATCAATTTGCTGTTGGAGTTGGGATACTTGCTTCTGGAGCAATCGCCATTTTAGAACAATTTCCCACTGTTGCTTTTGTTGGAGTTCAGCACGGAGTTTTTGATATTTCTCAGCTTTAGCACGGTCAGCAGCTAAGCGATCGCGTTGAGCCGTCAGTTCTTGTTCAATAATTCGGCAGCGTTCTTCTCGCTCTTTGACAGTGGCAAGGGTTTGTTTAGTTTGGGTAATTTTGCGGTCAAAGGCAGCAACTCCAGCTAATTCGTCAATAATCTCCCGCCTTTCTCGGGATTTCATTGAAATAATGCTAGTGACGTCTCCTTGCTGGACAACATTGTAGCCTTCTGGGTAAACCCGCAGGCGGTTGAGTTGTTCATGAAGTTTAGTAACAGTAGAGGGTTCACCATTGATGTAGTACTGGGAACTGTAATTACCTTGTTTAGTGACTCGCAGCCGTCGGGTCACACTCCATTCTAGATCAGTTGACGGTTGAAGGTTATTGGGTTGAAGGTTATTGGGTTGAAGGTTATCTGGTTGAAGGTTATTGGGTTGAAGGTTATCTGGTTGAAGGTTATTTGGTTGAAGGTTATTGGGTTGAAGGTTATCTGGTTGAAGGTTATTGGGTTGAAGGTTATTGGGTTGAAGGTTATTGGGTTGAAGGTTATTGGGTTGAAGGTTATTGGGTTGAAGGTTATTGGGTTGAAGGTTATCTGGTTGAAGGTTATTGGGTTGAAGGTTATTGGGTTGAAGGTTATTGGGTTGAAGGTTATCTGGTTGAAGGTTATTGGGTTGAAGGTTATTGGGTTGAAGGTTATTGGGTTGAAGGTTATTGGGTTGAAGGTTATTTTCTGAACCTTGGCCAAAAGGCCACGCTTCGCGAACAACCTGTAACTTGCTAACCTGTAACGGTTCGTCCAACTTGCTAACCTGTAACGGTTCGTCCAACTTGCTAACCTGTAACGGTTCGTCCAACTTGCTAACCTGTAACTCGTCGTAGTTATTGAAGTCAGATAAGTCAAAGGTAACTGTGACACTCGCTTCGACAGTGCCTCGATGTTCTTTATTGTGGTTAACTAAATCAGGAAGGCGTTCAGCTCGCATTCCTTTGGAACTGGCGATACCAAGACAAAATAGAAGAGCATCAAGGATGTTGGATTTGCCTGACCCGTTTGGCCCAGAAATTACGGTAAATCCTTCCAGGAGGGGGATTTTTGTAGTGCCGCCGAAGGATTTGAACCGCGAGAGTTCCACTCGCTTGATGTGTACCATAGGCGTTTCATCGGTTGAGGTTAACCGGGTGGTCACACAGAGTGTGCGTAGTGAACACATTGCTGATCAGCGTAGCATGGGCAATAGGCAGATGGCGCAACGGATGGGTTAAAAGATATAAATGGGTTAACAGATGGAATTGATGGGGGGACGGAGGGGGGACAGTGTGGGGCTGGAATTAAAATGCTATATACTATATCAAAAAAAACTAATCACCAATAACTAATGACTAGGGACTAATCACCAATGAGTTAACAACTCATTGCTTAACTATTAGTTGAGTATGTCATGGCCATTAAACAACCTATATAATCACTCCTTGAACCAATTGGTAATACTTGCGTCGTGATTGCAATCTATCCAGGCAGCTTCGATCCCATTACCCTAGGACACCTTGACATCATCCAGCGTGGCTGTAGACTCTTTGATAAGGTGATTGTCACGGTGCTGCGCAATCCAAATAAATCTCCCTTGTTTACAGTGCTTGAGCGAGTCGAGCAGATTAAACTTTGCACCCAAGACTTACCTAATGTTGAAGTGGACAGTTTTACTGGTTTAACTGTGGAATATGCCAAACTGAAGAAAGCTCAAGTACTTTTGCGAGGGTTAAGGGTGCTTTCTGACTTTGAGAAGGAACTCCAGATGGCTCATACCAATCATACCCTCTGGGATGAAATCGAAACGGTTTTTCTCGCCACCTCTAACGAATATAGTTTCTTGAGTAGTAGCGTAGTCAAAGAGATTGCCAAATTTGGCGGCTCCGTCGATCATCTTGTCCCCCAACAGGTTGCCTTAGATATATACCGATGTTACGCCAAGAATCATCCCGGTACGACCCACCCGAGCAAAACAAACCCCCAAACCCTACTGAATCCTTTAATCCTGGATCAGGAGACATAGATATTCAGGGGCAATTTAACTATATCGAGGACATAATCTTCGATAGCCCCCACATCCCCTTTACCCGGCGCACCCTGATTGATGAAGAACTGTTGCTAGCTCAACTCGACTTGGTGCGGGAAAATTTGCCCTTAGCTTTTCAACAAGCTACTAGAATAATTGAAGAACACGATGCAATTATCCAGCAAGCTGAACAGTATGCTCAAGAAATCATTGAGACAGCTCAGCGGCGTGCTGAAATGATATTAGATGAACTAGGTATTATTCAGCAAGCAGAACACGAAGCCCAACAAATCAGCCAACAAGTTCAAAAAGAGTGTGAGGCGATGCACAAGCAAACGGCATCGGAGCTTGAGCAGATGCGCCGCAAAGCCCAGCAGGAACTGGAGCAAATGCGCCAAATGACCCTAGCGGAGTGTGAGGAAATTCAAAATGGGGCAGATGCCTACGCTGACGGAGTGCTCTACAATATTGAGCAGCACCTCAGTGACATGCTTAGAGTAATTCGCAACGGACGTCAGCAACTCAATGCTCCTGTCAAACCCCAAAACTCTGGCAAGAAAGACAATGGTAAGAAAGACAATGGTAAGAAAGACAATGCTAAGGGGGGTTCACGCTCACTTAAAATGCCATCGAAGTCAAAAAAAGGATGAACGAAGGATTAAGGATTAAGGATTAACTAAGAACTAAGGGCATTTATAGCACTTATTAGGTACAGTCTTTTTTGACGCTTATTACCTGAAAACCCTCTTTTATATTGCCTTTTGCCTTTTGCATTAAAAGGATAATAATTTTCGATAATCGTTATTATAATTGCCATATTTAATTTATTCGGTTGTTAAAGAGCCGCTACGGGATTGGCCGTAGGCCACGCTAAAAGCGATTGACCGTAGGTCACGCTACGCGAACGCATTTTTGAGGGAGAATCACTTTAAGAGCTAATTTAGAATAACCCTCGATGTTTAACCCTTACCGTCATACACAAGAGTTAGAGCGACCTTTTTCCTTTGAGCGCCTGTATCGTCATCCTGGTTCCCTTAGTCCCTACGATCAGGGTGGTACTCGTAAACGAATTGGGATTATCGGTGGAGGAATTGCAGGACTCGTAAGTGCTTACGAACTGAGTCAACTCAACCATCAAGTTACTGTATTAGAAGCTGATTCTCGCCTCGGAGGAAGAATTAAGACTCATTATTTTAGTGATGGCACTTATGGGGAATTAGGCGCAATGCGAATTCCTACTAGTCATGGCTGCACTTTACACTATATCGATAAATTTAATTTACCAAAAAGACCTTTTATTAATTACAATCCCGCCGCTTTTTATTATCTACGGGGTAATAAAACTCGTTTAGATAATTACCAAGAGTTGTTTGCTGTTTACAATTTAACCCCTGATGAGCAACAAGACCCTGGGGTAATTTACGACCAGTTATTGGAAGAATTAATCGATTCTTTGACTGAAAAAGAGAAATGGGAGTTATTTGCGCCCACTTTTACCAGTGACCAAGTTAGAAAATGGGATACCCTAACGGTTACCGACTATTTTCGCAGTCATCTTTCTGCCGATGCTTTTGAGTTACTCGGTCATGCTACTGGAGCAATTCATTACGACAAAGTCTCTCTGTTAAATGGTTTAATTGATTTCTTTGCTTGGCATCGAGTAGAGCAATATGAACTAATCGGAGGACTGGAAACGTTAATTAAGGCTTTGGTTAAAAGCATATCGGGCATAATCCAGACTGAAGCCAGAGTAACAACTATAGAAATGACCGATAGAGGGGTTCGGCTGGTCTGGAATAAGCTGGATAAGCAACAAATGGCAGAATTTGACTATATTATCTGTACTATTCCTGCTACTGCTCTCGCTCAGATTGATTTTGACCCTAGTTTACCCAATCAACAACGGCAAGCGATTAACAATTTGGGGTATTACAGTGCCAGTAAAACTCTATTACACTGTACCGCTCGTCCTTGGGAATTTGCCGATCATGTCTATGGGGGTGGTAGCTTTACGGATTTAAATATAGAAAAGTGTTGGTATCCTTCTGATAATGCTCAATTAGACTCAACAAAGCTTTCTCAACCTCACTTTATTGCTAAAGATAAGGATATTTCTTATCAGCCATCAGTTTTAACTGCTGCTTATCGCTGGGAAGATAATTCCAGTAAATTTAGGATTTTAGAGGAAACAGCTAAAACTGATTTAACCTTAGAGGAAGTTTCCCAACTGCATCCTGAGATTAAACAATATACTGATGATAGTATTCATAGTATCTGGGATGAAGATAATCAGTCTGGTTCTGGTTCTTATGCCTATTTTGCTCCAGGGGATCGGGAGAAATATCAACCATTACTCGGTCAAGCTTATCCAGTAGATAATCCTCGTGTTTTCTTTGCAGGGGAACACTTGGCAATTAATCATGCTTCAGTTCAAGGAGCGGTGCAAACAGCGGTTTCAGCAGTTATCGATCTTCTGGAAAGTTCTATTTTTGAGATTTAGCTTCTCAAGCACTATCTAAACTAGATAAAGGTAAAAACAACAATAATGGATGATTTTTAGTTCCTTCAAATCCGTATCGCTCATAATAAGCGATAATTTCAATCTTTTTCACTGAAAAAAGCCTGATGACGTTGGATAGCTTCTTGTAAATGCTTATTAGGGGCAGGCGGATTTTCAATCAGACTAAAAATTCTATCCGCATCTTGGGGTGATAAGTGAATCACCTGTTCTGTATTAATCACTTTTTGGGCTTCTTTAACCTGAGCCTGAACCATAAATTGATTTAAGGTTGCCCCCGTTAAATCCGCAGCCTTTTGTAAAGTATCTTTGACCGATGCAGGAAGCCTAGCTGTCACGCGAGTATCATTAGGGGTGGTACTTGCCATCTGAATTTATTCCTCACTTTCTTTCACTATAACAGAATGGTGTCATTTTGTCACCAGAGATTTCAGCTTCAAGAAGAACGATATATGAGTCAAGCCAAAGCCGAAGCCAAATTATACAGCTTTGATGAATTTATCAGCTGGTATCCCGAAAACTCAGAAGTCCGGTACGAACTATATGATGGAGTAATTATCGAAATGCCCAAGCCAAAGGGGAAACATTCAAATCTAACTGGTTCCCTGATCGAGCAACTATTGATAGTTATCAGGCAGATAGGCAAAGGAGGCATTTGGACTATTCCTAGAGAGTCAATTGTTAAACCAAAACGGGAAAACTCAGGTTATGAACCGGACATCATCGTTTTGAACCAAGACGTTATGGGGGCGGAATCTCGGTGGGAAAGCGAATCAATTATTCAAAATCCTGATTCCGTCAAATTAATCGTCGAGGTTGTTTCAACTAATTGGCGTGACGATTACTACAATAAACTTAGAGATTATGTTCGCGTAGCGTCTCGAAGAGAAGAGATGGGGATCGAAGAATATTGGATTATAGATTATGCCGCATTGGGGGCGAGAAAGTTTATCGGCAACCCCAAGCAACCCACATTTTTTGTTTGTAGTTTGGTTGACGACGAATATCAGATGACGCCCTTTACGGGAAATACTCCCATTGTTTCCCCGACTTTTCCCCAGTTCAAGTTATCCGCACAGCAGATTTTCAACCTGGCTTTGTAGGAAAACGTTAGCCAGCAGCATTGTAAGCATTCAGCTATCAGCTATCAGCTATCAGCTATCAGCTATCAGCTATCAGCTATTGGCCGTAGGTCAGGCTAGGCCAACATTTTATGCGCTACAGATGGTGCTACTCGAGGTGCTTTTGAATAAAATAAGTTCACTGCTGACGGCTGACGGCTGACGGCTGAATACTTACGCAGCATTCATCTCAAGCTTTCGCACAAAAAACGATTCAAGAATCTCAAATACACCTATTGCTATATGATCCAAATCAGGAGGTAATTTTGCAGTGGATAAGTTAATTCAGTATCGTCTTATGATTCAGGAAATATTGGAAAAGCATAGTCTGGTTAAGCTAGCAAATGAAGATATCAAAGTCTATAAATTCTTCGATCCTGAGCAAGATCATTGTCTTGATGCAGTTGCTCATGGGGGAAAGCCCCAAGACCGTAATGGTGCGTTTTCCGTAGGCGAATTAAATTCGCCTACGGAAAGCGCAGCGTCGGCTTTGCCGAAAGCGTCGCCTACGGCGAACGGAAAGCGCACCTTTGGTTAAAACTTTTTGATTAAGGCTCCACTATCCTAAGGTTTTGTCTCCGGGATGAATTTTCCTTCTCAAATGGCGTAAGCTACAATTTATCAACCAGGTAATACACCGGTTCTCCCAAGTGATTCTAGATACTCAGACAAACTCAAGTCTGCTTTAGCTGCTAACTGCTTTAATCCGTTCCAAGCTGTATTTGTTGCCTTGATGGTGTGTGTTGTTTTTGGTTCCTCATAAAGACAGGGACGTCCTACTATTCTAGATTTTTGTTTTACCATTTTATTGTCATCTTAATTTAGGTAATATATAATTAAGATAGCACAGCCAAGAGGTCGATTCTATGCAACTGGGTTATGTCTACAAACTCAAGCCTAGTCCTCAGCAAAAAGCCACCATGGTTGAATGGCTAGACATGTTGTTAGCTCAATATAATTATTTGTTGAGAGACAGGAATGATTCCTATGAGCAAGCCAGATCTCCAAAACTGGGGAATTTCTGCGATCTCAGGAGTGATGGAGAAGCGTGCCCGCTTACTTGTTCGGTAAGCAAATCGAGCTCTGTTGGCTATCCATGGAAAAAGAGCCAGAAAAATCCTAGGCGTAATGCTTACGAGATTCAAAGCTCAGCTCTTCCTGTGCTAAAGAAGCAACGTCCTTGGTATAAAAAAATTCGTGCGACTCGTTGGCTAGAAACCTTACCTAATAAAAGGTATGGGGGATTAGCCGCAAGGTAACAGAACCTTGACAACTTGATAACCATGTTGGTGAAATACCAACCCTCGTGAAATCCGAGCGACA
>NZ_JAAHFZ010000051.1:0-43059 GCF_010672795.1 Moorena sp. SIO1G6 | reverse complement strand
TGTCACCAACATATTCATGGGGGCAAGTCGAAAGACTAGAATATCTAGGAGCCGGATGAGGGGAAACTTTCACGTCCGGATTTGAAGGAGAGGTGCCCTGGGTAATACCAGGCATCGACTCTAATGGTCAACATTTGCTAGAACTAATCAATGATCTGCTTGACCTTGCCAAAATTGAATCTGGGAAGATGGAACTCCACATCGGTGCTGTTTCCCTCCAAAAACTCTGCAATTCCAGCTTGATGTTTGTTAGAAACCAAGCCCATCACAAAAATATTAAGCTGACTTCTCAGGTAACTGAGAGACTATGGGAAATAGAAGTGGATGAGCGACGTATCCGACAAGTCTTGATCAATTTGCTCAGCAATGCTGTGAAGTTTACCCCAACCGGAGGAAGGGTTATTTTAAAAGCTGAGGAAGACTTATTAAGAAACACTATTTGTTTTAGTGTCATTGATACTGGTATTGGCATTGCTAAAGAAAATATGCCTAAGCTATTTCAATCCTTCGTCCAAATTGACAGCCGTCTGTCCCGTCGCTACGCCGGTACAGGTTTGGGTTTGGCTTTGGTGCAACGAACCATAGAAATTCACGGGGGTAGGGTAGATGTCGAGAGTGAAGTGGGTAAAGGTAGTTGCTTCAGAGTAACTCTGCCGATTAAACAAAGCGGTGAGGCAAACGGAGAATACCAGAGTGATTTGGGAGACCTAAGCCAATTTACTCAATCTGGCATCTCCAATCCCCAAGTGCTGATCATCGAAGACTCTATTACTGCAGCTGAAGTCATTTCTCGCTATATCAGGGAAATAGGGCTACAAACCTTGACTTACCCTGAAGGAGAAGGTGCTCTCGAGCAGGTTATACAGGTCAACCCAGGGGTGATTATCCTAGATTTGCAATTGCCGAAGGTGTCTGGCTGGAAGGTTTTGGCTCAGCTAAAAGCTCATCCCCAAACCCAACACATCCCAGTGATGATTCTTTCTGTAGTGGATGAGCGATCGCAAGCTTTGGAGATGGGTGCGTCTGAATATCTGGTTAAACCGGTCTCCCGTAAACTCTTGCGCTCAACAATTAGCAAAATTTTGGGTCGTTTAGAAACACCAGAGTCACCCAACCATGCCGAAAGTGCTCTGGTCGTTATGCCTCCAACAGCTCCAGAGTCACCGTTAATCTTAATTGCAGAGGATAATGAAACTAACATTAAGACGATTTGGGATTACTTGCTCAGCAAAGGCTATCGGTTGATATTAGCCAAGAATGGCTGGGAAGCGATTAGCCAGGCTAAAGAGTACCACCCACAGCTGATTATGATGGATATTCAGATGCCAGATATGGACGGTATTGAAGCGATTAAGCGAATTCGAGACAATCAGGAAACTAGCAAAATTCCCATTATTGCCGTAACAGCACTGGCGATGCCAGGGGATAAGGAGAAATGTCTAGGAGCTGGCGCGGACGAATACATCTCTAAACCAGTGAGTCTGAAAAACTTGGTCAGTACTATTCAAAAGTATGTTCATGTAGAGGTTAAGGATTTGCAATTAGTTAGTAATTAGTTATTCGTGATTAGCGTGATTAGTCATTATTTATCAGTCCCAAGTAGGTTTAAACATACTAATCAATCGTATATAAATTAATGGTATAATAATTTATATTAGCCAAAATCAATCCCAGATATCTATATTTAATATGGTGAACTATTCAAGCGCATAAAGGGTGTTATTGATGGATAGTCAAAACTCTATACTAGTAGTTGATGATGAACCCTGTGGGTTTGATGTCATTGAGGCTCTGCTATTCAAGGAAGGTTACAACTTGAGCTATGCCTCTTGTGGTCAAGAGGCATTAAACGGTCTAGAAAAAATTCAACCGGACGTAATCTTATTGGACGTAATGATGCCAGAACTTGATGGTATAGAGGTTTGCCATCGGATTAAGTCTCACCCAAAGTGGCACCATATCCCGATTATTATCGTAACGGCTCTCAATTCTAAGGAAGATCTTGCCCGATGCCTGGATGCAGGAGCCGATGATTTCCTAGGTAAACCTGTTAGTGGAATCGAACTGCGATCTAGAGTGCGTTCGATGTTGCGGATTAAAAAACAACATGATGAACTAGCTGCTACTCTACAGCTGAGGGAAGATATGTCTCATATGATCGTGCATGATTTGAGACATCCTTTGGCTAATATTATCATATCTTGTGAGATTTTGCAGCAAACTGAACTCAAAGAAAAACAGCAAAGAAAGACTGAACAAATCTTGAAATCAGCTCTCCAGCTGCGCTCAATGACGGATAACTTATTGATGATGGCGAAGTTACAATCGGGAAAACTTACCCTTCATCGAGACTTGGTGGATTTCAATGCACTCGAACAAGAGGTAGTCTTAGATTTCCAAGCCATTGCTCACGAGAAAAACATTCAGCTAGTTAGCGATATACCAGAATCCAGTAATACTCTTTTAATTGATGCTAATTTAATCCGGCGTGTCTTAGATAACTTGCTCTCAAATGCCATCAAATTTTCTCCTTCACAAAGTAAAATTATACTGCAAGTAGATTATCCAGTAGATCCCGAACCCCAAGCTATAATTCGCATTTCTGATTCTGGACCTGGGATTAATGAAGAATTGCGAAAACGTATTTTTGATAAGTACGATGTGGGAAATTTAATGACTGGAATTTATCAAACTGGTCTGGGATTAACGTTCTGTAAAATGGCAGTTGAAGCCCATGGTGGTAGAATATTTGTAGAAAATAATCAACCATCAGGGTCAGTGTTTACTGTAGAAATTTAAGTAGAAATTGTAAGCATTCAGCCGTGAGCTAAAAGCTCACGCTACTTGAGGTGCCGTCAGCCGTCAGCCTTGGCCTTTGGCTGAGAGCTGAGAGCTGAATGCTGAGAGCTGAATGCTTACGAAATTTAATTAGAAGCTGTAAAAGAAAGACTTCATGCTTGATTAGATTTGGCTTCCAAGTTTTCCAGGCGGCTTTTGAGTTCCTGATTATCTTTTTTAAGTTTGTCAAGTTCGTCCCGTAGCTGTTTAATGGCTTTGTCAGAGCCAATGGTTTTCTGGACTTTCTGAATGGCTTCTTCTGCAATGCGACGAATTCGCCCATCAGGAGTATGCTCTAAAAGCGATCGCAAAATATCCATGGCTTTCGGAGTTTCCATTTTTCCTAGGGCACCAACTATGGTCACTTGAGTCAAATAGAAGGTTTCACGGGACAGTTCTTCTAATTGCTCCAGGATCGACTCTATTTTATTGGGAGTCTGACCTGTAGAAATCTCTCCTAAAGCTCGAATCGCTGTTATACGAAGGGGTTGAGGTATGCCAGGAGTGGTATATTCTAAAATTACGTCTAAGGCAATAGGTGAAGATTTAATTTGACTTAAGCCACCAATGGCACCGCTACGTACTACTTCATTCCAACCACTCCGTTCTTGAAGTACTTTTGTGAGCAATTGGATTACTTCATCTTCTCTATCCTTAAGGCTTGCCGAAACCATTCCCCCAAGTGACCTGGCTGCTGAAGCTTCTACGTAGTAGCTGGCATCCCCTTTTTCTAGTAATTGCTTGAGAGCATTGTAGCTTTCTGGAGTCTTCACGTCACCCAAGGCTTGGACAACGGCACGACGCACACGGGGATTTTGAGCGGACAAGCCAGCAATTAAGGCGGCTTCAGCTTGATCTAGTTTTACCTTAGCTAATTGTTTGGCTATTTCTAAACGAACACCCCAGAATGAGTCACTAGTAAGGGCATCAGACAATGCTTGTACTGCTTCTAATCCTCCCTTTTTCGCCAAGGCTTTCCCTGCATAGATACGGGAGATGGGGTCTGGGTCAAATTTCAGCTGGGCTTTGAGTTCGGCTATTGGGTATTCTAGGGAAACGGTTTTCAGGTAATTATTCCCGTGGTCGAAGCTAATTAAGTTAGGTTTTTTCGCCAGTGGGAAATAGAAACTTTGTTCCCGTTCATGAACCCTGACCGTAAATTTCTGTAGACAGGTTTCATTAGAGGTTTTCACAGGAGAATCGTCTTCGAGCTGGGTGTAACCAAAGGCAATCGGGATTTTCAGGTCAAATAGCTCACTATCGCTACCCGTTTTACTATCTTTTGCCTGAGTTTGGGTTACTGTCAGTTTAGCCAACTGGCTATCCCCATCCCAGGAATAGGCAACTTTGTAATCAGGATGACCCCCCCGGAAGACGTACTGGTCAAATAGGAATAACAGATTACGACCGGTAGCTTTTTCAATCGCCCTTAGCAGGTCAATGGTTTCTACGGTTTTGTGAGCATTATCTTGAACAAAGGTTTGGATTGCTTTCCAGAACAAGTCTTCCCCTAACTCTGCCCGAATCATATGATAGACGCAAGCACCTTTTTCATAAAGGTGCCTATCGTAGAGTTCAATAGCTTCTCGATAGACATGGGTAACCATGGGGCGGCGGTAACGGGAACTATCTTCTGATATATAACTGCGTGCTTCATTGAGTAGGTAGTAGGCAGCATCATCTTTACCATACTCATTTTCGGTCCAAAACACTTCTGTGTAGGATGCCATGCCTTCCTTAATCCAGGCATGGGACCAGTGTTTAATCACCACTAAGTCCCCAAACCACTGATGAGCAAGTTCGTGAACCACAAGGCTTTCAGTCCGTTGGTTATCGATAGCTGCTCGTTCATCGACCAAGCAACGGTCTGTTAACAGAGTGGTGGAGGTGTTTTCCATGCCACCAAAGATGAAGTCATCTACACAGACTTGGGCGTATTTCGGATAGGGGTAGGGATAGGCAAAGGTTTCACTCAAGAACTCTATCATTCCAGGAGTTTTGCCCATGCTGCGGCGAGCATCCTCCTCTCGCCCCTTCTCCACGTAGTAGTTTACTGGTTTGCCCTGCCATTCATCCCGAATTTCCGCAAAGTCCCCTACGGCTAGAGTCATCAGGTAAGTGGGATGAACTTCTTGCTGCCGCCAGTGGTATATCGTTTCATTGCCGTCTTCTTCTGTAGCAATTAGTTCCCCGTTGGAGATAGCAATCAGGGGTTTTGGCAATCTAACGCGGATTTCGGAGGTAGCAAGTTGACCAGGATAATCGAAACAAGGGAACCAGAAGCGAGAGTCTTCATCTTCTCCTTGGGTCCAAACTTGGGTAGGTTTGTTGGGGTAGTGCTGGTTTGGATGAATGAAGTAAATACCCCGCTGGGGGTTGTCTACACTGTATGCGATCGCAATCTTAATCGCTTTTCCAACAACAGCGGGGTTAAGTAGGTGGATCTGTAGTTGTTCCCCGTCATAGTCAAAGGGCTGGGGGATTTGGTCAACCTGCACTGAGGCGATAGTCAAGTTGACCGCATCAAGTACTAGCTGTTTAATGCCATTGCGTATTGGTTTGAGGGTGATGGTGCAGGTACCGCTAACC
Source organism: Moorena sp. SIO1G6 (assembly GCF_010672795.1). Taxonomy (NCBI): domain Bacteria; kingdom Bacillati; phylum Cyanobacteriota; class Cyanophyceae; order Coleofasciculales; family Coleofasciculaceae; genus Moorena; species Moorena sp. SIO1G6. The sequence continues at coordinate 37,632 of NZ_JAAHFZ010000051.1, read as the reverse complement.
CTTTGGAGGGGGATATCCAGAGTTAAATCCAGGAAAATATGCTCCACTTGTCCTGGGCGGTCAGGATTGTATTGGGGTCTAGCACCAGGTAATTCAAACGACTTGTGAGTTTTGCTTTCGGTATCAAAATACGACTGGGACATTAGTGAAGTTGTAAAACTGAACAGTGTGGACAATAGGGTTAAGTGGAGCTCTTGGAAGTTTCCGAAAGGAAAAGGAATCGACCGCTACACAAAGTGCGATTGATCTATTCTAAATTAACTGATCTGTCGATTAATCCTGATCAGGTCAGGTTTTAGGGAATTTTGAACAGCTACAGACCTTGAGGGAAGATTACTGGTTTGTGAGTGTCTGTTAACGGATTGCTTTTGGGCAATTAACAATGAACGATCAACAAGCTATTCAGCTGATCACCGCACTACCCATCCCTTGGAACATCAACCATGATAATAAAAAGTTGCTAATAAAAATTGCTAGCAAAGCAGTAACCACAGCAGTGGTGGTAGATTGACCCACACCCTTAGCCCCTCCTGTAGTGGTTAACCCCCAGCTACAACCAATCACAGCAATCAACAGCCCAAACACTAAAGATTTAATAGCAGCAGAGAACAAGTCCCAAATTCCTAGGAAGTTACGAGCGGAATCAAGAAACACAGACTGGGGAATACCATAAAGATTTTGAGCCAGTACCACTCCTCCTACCATACCAGTCACAATTGCGAGAATGGTCAACACTGGCAGCATCAGACAACAAGCAATAACCCGAGGAATCACTAAGTAATCAATCGGGTCAGTCTTGAGCATATACAAAGCATCAATTTGCTCTGAAACGCGCATCGTACCAATTTCTGCAGCAAATGCCGAACCAACTCGTCCTGCCAAAACCACAGCAGTCAACACCGGAGCCAATTCCCTAGCCAAAGCTAGAGCCAAGACTCCCCCAATGGCATTCGTGGCACCAAAATTAATGAACTCTCGTGTTACCTGAATGGTAAACACCATACCGATTACAGTAGCAGTGAGCAAAGCAATTATCAGAGACTCTGGTCCAACGGTTACCATTTGCTCGATAGTATTGCGGCGGTGAATCTTCCCAGTCAGTAGATGAAGTATCACTTGCCCAGCTAAGAAAATCGCCGCCAGTAAACGCTGACTCCATAACCCGAGGCTGGTAGTTTTAGCCATTAGTCGATCATTTCCCATCATTCGCTTCCACACGGAAACGCTCAACAAATGTCCGCAACTCTCCCGCCACACCCACCAAGTTTTGCAAAGCTCCAGAAACCCTTTGGGCTTCTTGGGAGGTTTCTTGAGCAGTTAACTCAACGGATTGCATCACTTGGGCAACAGCACGGGATGTTTCAGTTTGCTCGATAGTATCCGCAGTGATGGCACGTACTAAAGCATCGATCCGGTTTGCCACTTGCACAATATCTTCTAGCGATCGCTTGGCTTGTTCTGCTCGTTTAGTACCTTCAATCACCTGTTGGGTGCCTTCTTCCATAGCTGTCATAACTGAACCGGTTTCACTCTGGATTTGCAAGACAATATGTTCAATATCCTTGAGTGCCTTGGCTGACTTATCAGCGAGCTGTCGTACCTCATCCGCAACAACAGCAAAGCCTCGACCAGCTTCTCCAGCTCTTGCCGCCTCAATACTAGCATTGAGTGCTAACAAATTCGTTCGGGAGGCAATGGTAGAAATCGATGTAACAATTTTAGAAATTTCCTGGGAAGATTCTGCCAAACGCTTGACTTTACGAGTCGTTTCTGCTACAGTTTCACGAATTTGCAAAATTCCTGCCACAGTGCGCTCCACAGCCTCACCACCTTTGAGAGCAGTAGCCGAGGCTGAGCGGGCAACTTCCTCAGCTTCTCTTGCACTCTCTGCCACCCGCTGAATAGCATCGGTCATCACCTGTACAGAGTTCAGGGTCACCGCCAGTTCCTCAGCTTGCCGTAAAGCATCAGAAGACAAGCTACGGGCAAAGGACTCACTATCGGTGGAACATTTGGTCACCTGACGGACTGCCTGCTTGACTTGTTGTACAATTTCCCGTAGGTTTTGAATGGTCAGGTTGAAGGAATCAGCAACTGCCCCCAACACATCCGCAGTTACCTCTGCTTGTACCGTTAAATCCCCCCGTGCTGCCCCTTCCACATCATCAAGCAATCGAATTACCTGGCGTTGGAGGTCTTCTTTTGCCTGTTCTTGCTCTTCTGCCTTTCGTTGTGCTTCCGTCATCGTTGTCAAGATGACTCTAGCCATTTGGTTGAAACTATGGGCTAACTGACCCAATTCGTCCTGGGAATAGATCGTAGCATGGGCATTGAGATTACCCTGAGAGACTCCTTCAAACTGGGTTTTCAGGTTTTCGGTACTACGTCTAATCTGCCTAGCTGTAATATTTCCCACAGCCAGAGTAGTACCAAAACTGGCAACACCAGCGGCTAGGGTCATCATAATACTAGTATTTCGCACGTGGTTTTTGAAGGATGGATTATCTCTAACCATGTATTGTGCTCCAGCACTCACCCCCGCTACCACCACCATTGAGACCGCGCCAGTAATCAAGGCAGTCATCCAATTCTTCTGGTTGACAGGAGCGTTTTCTATGGGAGCTAGTCGACCTTGGTCAATACTAACAACCAGCTCTTTGTCAATGTCTTTAGTGGGATTATAAATAGGGATTGGCTCGGTGGCACTACTAAGGCTAAATAGCTCCTCATTCCCAGTGGCTGACGGATAATCATGACTGGGTACAGCACTAACACCACTGGTGTTCATCTCCATTGACCCAGTACTTCCCAGTGTTGAGCCAGTAGTGCTTAATACATCAAAATCACTATTGTCATCACTCTCATTGGACAGTGGTTGCTGATCATCAACAGAGAAATCAGGGATTGAATCTAAATCATCATCAAATAGGTCAAACTCATCTAAAAAACCCTCTTTTACCCCTTGATGTGCTTCAATTCCTGACAAGATTTCCTCTTCTGATTCCGTTACATCATCCATTGTCCAAGAATCATCATCAAAGGATTCCAAATTAATTTGGTCTGGGCTTGGAGAGTTTAACCCATTGTGTTCATAAGCTGAGTCCAAAAGTTGCTCATCCGAGCCATAGTTTCCCGATAAATAGGGTTCAGTAGAGTCAGGAGCCTGATTGAGATATTCTAAGTCCTCTTGATTGTCAGCATAGGCTTGAGTATCCCCAGAAGTTGGTTTCTCTGTTTCCAAAGACTGCTCGGTCCTGGAATAATTTTCTTCGGTAGTCGGGGTAGGATCAGAACTTGGAGTCGGGTAAAAATTCCCCTCAAGCTCTGGTGAATTCATTAACAGGGTTGCGGCTTCAACAAAGGAATTCTTTGATTGCTCCTCGAGATCACTAAACTCGTAATCTGCCAGAGACTCTAATTCTTCTTCAGCCAGGACGTTAAACTCAACTGTGCTAGATTCACTAGTTAACTGTTCTGAACCATAAGAGAGCTCTTCGTCTAAATTCTCCTCAGGAGACACCATAAATGTTTGTAGACCCTCCTCTTGAGAGAGTTCAGGAAAGTGTCCTTCTGTGCCATTGTAAGAAGTCTGACTACTGACAGCATTAACATCGAGTTCTAAATCAGAGCCAATTTCCCAACTCTCTAAATCCTCACTGTCTTCTTCTAAGTCACTGACCATACTAAAAGGGTCTAGATTATCAGCAGACTGTAACTCTATGGCTCCTTCATAACTATCACTAGTGGAATCTTGAAAAGACTCCTTAAAGGGTGAGGTGGATTCTGAAGCAAAATCATCAACCCCTGTATTATCAAAACTTAAGCTTTCCGGGTCAAATTCACTGATATCATTAAAATCAGCGAAGTCTTGCCAATTTCCTTCTGTGGGTTCTGCACTCAACTCCTCAGTCTCATCTAGTTTCACCTGTGATGTATTGACATCATCAGGTGATAACCCAGGATCTTGATGACCATTTGTGGATTGCTGGGCGTACTCTAGACCGTTATTGGCATAATTAACAAAATCCGGCTCAGAGGTCAGATTGAGTACTGATTCATACTGTTGCCGAGCCAAATCGTACTGCTGTAGACCATAGCAGTAAATATGACCCCGCAGTAGCAGCGCACTGGGTTCATTGGGGAAATCCTCAATCAAACGATCAACGAGTGTTGCCGCTTCTTGGTATTTGCCCTGCATATAGGCTTTTTCGGCTTCCCCATACAGCTGGGGGTAATTTATACTGGATGCCATTTACCTCCTCCCGAAGCATTAAAAATTAATATTTAATAATAATTAATCCAACTAATTTTTAATGTTCAATTTTTAATAATTATTTTTAGGCTGCCCACCTTGCTGAGCGTATAATCGCCACATGATCAAGTAGTCGCAGAACCTGATTAGACTCAATGTCTAGCAACCACTCACCGCGTAAGAAAGGAGTCATACTATCGGCAACATTGGTAGGCATATGTAACTTTTCCACATCCAGCCAGTCTGTACAGACAATTTGTTGAACTGCCAACCCCAGCATAGTGTCTTGATCTTCAATAGCAATAACGGGGATTTCTATACGGTCTGTATTTAAAACCGTTTTATCCCCCAGAAACTGACCCAGATCTGAGACCCAAATTACCCGTCCACGTCGATTGAAGGTCCCCAACAATAAAGGGGAAGCATTAGGAATAGGAGTAATTTGTTCAGGGGAGGGGTCAATTACCTCTTTGATACCAGTAGCCGGCAGAGCAAATTCATCACCAGATGGCAGATAAAATCGCAGGTATAGTTCGCCTTCAGGACTTTCCAATTCCTGCAATTCTGGGGCTTGTTCAAGAGCCGAGTCAGTTACAAAGTCCGAATTAGCAACCATTCCCGTCAAATACCAATATATTTATCTTCTGAGTAGCTGTCTAACTGTTCCAATCAACTCCGTTGGCTGAAAAGGCTTCGCAATGTATGCATCTGCACCTTGCCTCATGCCCCAATAGCGGTCAAATTCTTCACCTTTTGAAGAACACATCACCACTGGCACATTCTGAGTTTTGGGGTCAGCCTTAAGACGCCGACAGACCTCATAGCCATTCATGCGTGGCATCACTATATCCAAGACAACTACATCTGGACAAGACTCTAAAATATGTTCTAAAGCCTCAACACCATCACTGGCAACATCCACCTTCAAACCACTACCTTTAAGGAGGTCTGAGATCATCTGCCGTTGAGCAAGGCTGTCTTCTACAACTAAAACTTTACTCATAACTCCTAGCTCGACCCTCGGGAAAGGTCGTGAAATTAAACCACAGCCCGATTTGGGTCTATAAATTAAATCATGATTACAGTATCCCTCATCTATCGGTGGTGATAGCAAGAAAGACTATATTTTTCTTGAATTTGTGGAAGCTCCTAGCTTGACCAGTGGGTTTAATTAGGATAGTGTTGGTTAATTAACTGATAGGTTAGACGCCTCTATTAATAACTCAAAGGCTGACAGAGCAATATTCTCCCCTTGATCTAATTCTTTGCTCAGGGCATTACTACCTTGGTATTGTTCTAGATCACCTCGACCAAATGTATTTCTCCAAAAGCATCAATAACTCATGATCTCCGAAGGGCTTGGTTAAGTAGTCAGTTGCACCTACCATTCGCGCTCTGACCCGATCAATAAAGCCATCTTTGCCTGTGAGCATGATGATGGGGGTTTGCCGAAATGCTGTGGATTGGCGTAACATGCCACAAAGCTCATAACCATCTAGGTCGGGCATTACTAGGTCACAGAGGATGAGATCGGGTTGGAGTTGGAAAACCTGACTCAGAGCCTTTAGGGGCTTCTGTATTGCTGTGACTTTATAACCTTTGGCTTCTAGGGTATATTCCACAGCTTTTCCAACTGCGAGATCATCATCAACACAGACAACAGATCGTGTAACTTTCTTGAACTCCCATTGCTCTTCAATGGCTGGCGTATCTGCTTCTTTGGGGGTCACCATTTGGATTGACCCCTGTTGTACATAGGGATGAATAGCCCGAGCTACGGTGATTAGGTCGCGATGGAGATAACGGGACAACTGGCGTAGAGAAGTTTTGCCATCTACCCAACTGCTTATGAGTCTAAAGGATTTTTCCGGCAGTGTAGCCTGTAACTGGTCATGGGCAGTAATCATTGGACACTGATGGGGAGATTGGATATGAGGGCACAATTGCTTCCACTCCTGCACCTGCTTCATCATCTCTCTGACCAATGGTTCTATTTCTAAGGTAGTAAGTTGCGGTGCTAATGCCGGACCAATTTCAAATACAAAGTAGCCATGGTGAAGGCTCAGCAAATCAAAAAGGGTTTCATTAACCATGCTTTGAATGATGCTTCGCCCTTGGTTTGGTGTGATCACATGCTTTTCTAACAAAGCCCAAAGGTAACCATACTCTAGAGCATTGGTAGCCGCAATCGACAGACTTTCCAATTTATCGAGAGCATCATTGGCTTTATAGCGGCGTAGATAATCATGCAGGCGCGTCAAGCTCCCATCGCTGTCAGCAGCATAGGCAATCTGGCCATTCAGGAAGAATACAAACCAATACGGACGCGGACTTGGTAGTTTTGGCTGCTGGTAAAGTCTAGCTGAGGTAAAACGATTGCTGCCACTATTGCTAGCCTTGCTACTAGGGTGAGGGCTGTATGCCTCGACTAAGAGTTCCCCGGTTCGCTGACCTAGCTCGATCAGTTGCAGGATGCTACGGATATCAATTTCACTCAAAGTTCCCTGCATTTAAAGACAATGTGCTCCTAACAACCTGTTGATGTATCTGAGATTATGACCTGTCATTGAGTTAAAGGATGCCCATACACTGGTACTGATCTATCTTTGCTCAAGAAATGGCTTAACTGTACACTGAAAATATCCCCAAAAATGAGTTGGTAAGGAATGACTTCTGTAAGCCAACTGGTCGAAGCTTACCATGGCTGGAGACAGCTAAGCATGAGCGAAGTACCTGATTAGCGGTAAGAGTGGGATTTTGACGGTTACTGGAAAATTAAGCTAAGATGTCTAAGGTTATAGGTTAGGACTTTAAACACCATTGGATAGCATATAAGCATATAAATTAAGTATATTTATTTGAAAAAAAATGAGCGACGCATTCCCCGGAGACGAAACCTTAGACAGGCTCGCCTTATTTCATATAACTTAAACTTATGACTCACAGGCTGTCGCGCCTATCGCTCAACTGTCTTACGGTAACTTCTTTCACCTCGTTCAGGTGGGGGTTAGGAGCTCCAAAATGTGATATAATCGCATCATCTTGAGCGGTACGGCAAAGGAGAGAAAAGATTCTGAGCAACCCTGAGGCACGACCTCTCTACGATTGGGAAAATTAACCTATAAATCCTTTGTAGTCGGTTCATAAACGTCAGACTCTCAGGTAAAAGCTTCATTGAATAAGCCCCATAGCGGAAACGAGGGGGAACATGCCAGCAAAAGTCCTGGATGTTCGGCGAGGATGCCGCCTGTCGCGAGGGATAAAACCTTGTAATCAAGACGGATACCCCCACCTCGCGAACGCAGGTGGGGGAAGCATTCAGTAGGGATTAGGCACAAGGGAAAAAAGTGATGGGGTAAGATGTTATGTTCAATCTAGAAAATTCGACCCTCTGGGTGGATAAAATCTATGGTTGGGGAAACTAGACCGGTTGGGGAAACTAGACTCCCCCTGTGGGAAGATTCCTAAGACTATCCTCATCAATCTATTTCTATTCTGCTCACCTTTATTGACTGGTAAATCAGGTCTGGGCAATACCTTAAAATAGGTTAAGTGTCTAAATATACTGACTGCCGTCATCCTTTAAAGGATTAATAGCCTTAAGGATCAAAACTAGGTCGGTTGACCAATAATCTCCGAAAATTACCATCCTGCAACCCCAAAGGGGTTAAGCGTTCAAATGTGTTAATCAAGAATTGGGCACAATAAAAGTAAAAGAGGACGATCAGTGTGCTGTATCTCGCAGAGGTAAGAAAGCAGAAAACTGGGTTTATGGGTAGAGCTCAGGCCGAACTTAAACTGCTGGCTTTTCAGCGGACTGACCAGAGTTGGAATAAGGTGTCTGGGGAGGAAGTGCTTCCGACAGAACAAGCCAATAACTTTGGTGATGGTGCGTTGGTGATTGTTAACCTGAGTGGGAATCGACAAATACAGGGAACAATCGAGGCAGCGGGGGGAAGGTTAGTCAATCTGTTGCAAAATTTCTCTCGCTTGCTAGAAAAGTCAAAAAACCAGGAAGAAGAAATTGAGCAGTGGAAGCAATCTTTGACCTATCAAAGTCAAGAACTCAACCGTCGCGAGATGGAAATGGAAGCGCGGCTTGAGCAGATGCAAACGATGGAGGAGGATTTTTCCAGAATAGAGCAACAACGCCAAGAACTGGAAAGTACTCAGGCAGAAACTGCTAAACTCAGACAAGAATTGGAGCGTAAAAGTAAGGAGCTTGAAGGTGCTTGGGAACAACTCCGGGGACAGCAGCTACGCTTAGAAGAGCAAGTTTCAGAGGGTCAATACTCTGTTGGTTTAGATGCTCAGCAGGCTGGTGTGATTCAGCAATTGCTCAATCGCTTATCAGGAGGATTAGAATCAACACAATCTGTCTGGGAACCACTGAATCAAGCCTTGGAAGTAGTCAAGCATCAGCATTCGGTGTTGGATACTCACTGGCAGCAGTTAAATGAACAGCGTCTATTAGCTCAAAAATTGGAAGCAGACGTTGAGGGTCACGGGGAGGAAGTCCAACATCAAACCCAAAAGTTACAACAATTACAAGCATCCTGTGAACAGGCAAACCGCGAAATGCAAGTGCAGCAAACCAATCTAGAGATCAAGCTCGAATCAGCTAGGATGGTGAGTCTGCAACTCCAAACTCAGCAACAGTTATACCAAGAACTGGCTCGAATGGCAGCAACATCAGGGGATGTCAAGATTAGCCAAATGGTGGATATTGCAGCACTAGAAAAAATGCCCTTGGGTGAGTTACAGGATATAGTTCAGAATTTGCAGCAGGATTTGGAAAAAGTTGTACGCTTCGTCAATGACCAAGAAGAAGAACTAACACTCCAACACCAAGGGATTGAAGAACTACAAGAACAGATTAGGGTCGCTAGTGAGTATGATCGTATTAGTCTAGAAACCCAGTTAGCAGATGAGCAAGACCGTTACCAGATGCTGGACAGAACCTTGGTGGGTCAACGCCGGACTCTATGGGAACGAGAAGAAATTCTAAATCAGCACCTACGAGTGTTGCGACTGCGGCAAGGAATTGTGGATAGTAATGGTCAACAAAACCAGAAAATTGACTTAGGACCAATTTTGCTCGAACTAGAAGCACAGTGCAAACAACACTCAGATCAATTGCAACAACTAGAACGAGAAATTGAACAGATGCGCCTTAGGGTTAGCGAAGCTGAAGAATTGATGAATCAACAAACCCAAGAAAAGGATGCTAAGCTGGCTCAGGTAAAAAATTGGGAGGAAAGTTGGCTATCCAATCAGGTGAAGGTAGCTCAACTTTGGGGGAAAGTCCATATCTATGAAGAAACCCTACAGCCATTGCAAGATGCTCTCAATGAACTTCGACAGAAGCTGGAGGCGATCGCAAATGCTCTGAATCAAATCCAGGAAACAGGTGATTCTCAACAACAAGCGATCGCTCAAATATCCCAAATCATCAGTAGCTTAAGCCAATCTCCAGAGTTTGCAGCTTCTTAGGTTTAAGGTTTAATATTGAATGTTGACGGTTGAATGTTGCTCCCCCAAGGCGATTCGTTGTAGGGTAGGTTGAAGAATAAAAATTTATCAGAAACTAAGAGATAGAACTGTTTCATAGTTCATACTTTATAGTTAATCTTTATAGTTAATACTTCATACTTCATACTTCAGTATTAAGAATAATCCATTCCTCTTCTACCAAGGCTGTTACTCCACCAGGAAAGGATGACGTTCGAGAGCGGTTGGGAGCAGCAATTAAACCAGTCACGGCTTCGATTTGCTCAAAGCTGAGGGCTTTGGTTTGGTTTTCCTGAAGGAACTTCCGAATCACACGACGTTGCAGAGCTAGGGGAGCTTGCTGTAATACCAGACGATTTAATCGTGGAGGGCTATTGCTACCAGGATCTTCCTCTAAACTAGGTACTGCCATGGCTTGCTTCTGGATTTGCTCAGCAGTGTTTTCCAGATATTCCACGTCTGCTCGCAAGATTTCAGCAATTTGGGACAAGGCTGTCTCAACTTGTGGGTTGAAATGGGTTTTTATATAGGGTATTAGCTCTTGGCGGATGCGGTTACGGGCATAGTTAAGGTCTTGATTGTAAGCATCTACCCAAATGGACAGTTGCTGCTGCTCGCAAAACTGGAGAGTTTCGCTACGGGATATGTCAAGTAGGGGACGCACCAGACTTACTCCAGGAGCGAGAGGTCGTTCCCAGGTCAGAGCTTGCAAGCCATCAGTCCCTGAACCTCTGATCAGGTTATAGAGGACTGTTTCAGCGCGATCGCTTTTTGTGTGACCTGTGACAACAGTGGCGTAACCTTGAGTTTGGGCAATGTCAATCAGGGCTTGATAACGCCACTGCCGCGCTGCTGATTCGCTCTTTTTCACTTCAGGGGCAATTCGTAGATGAAATGGAAGCCCCCAACTTTGAGCAATTTGCTGTACATGAAGGGAAATTCCCTCATCATAGGTCCAACGGTGGTCACAGTGGGCGATTCCTAGCTGCCATTTCCACTTGGGCTGTAAATCTAGCAGTAGTTTGCTTAGGCAAAGGGAATCTTGCCCACCGGATACGGCTACTAAAACCTGCTGATTCTTTGGTAGTAGCTTCTTTTGCCGCAGGGTTCTATGTAGCCGTGCATGAAGAGGTGTCCAACTCGGTATCTCAGACATTAGAGTGGTTATGAATAGTTATCCAAAACTTTGACCAAAAATTTGGGTCTCAAGCCCCGTCCTTCGTCCGACGGCTTTTGTGCTATAATATTACGTAGGGTTATCCCACGTCAAAATGATCGTCTTAGAATTTAAGGTCAAAGGGAATAAAACTCAATATGCTGCCATTGATGAGGCGATACGCACTGGTCAGTTTGTACGAAATAAGTGCATCCGTTACTGGATGGACAACAAAGGGATAGGACAAAAAGACCTGTATCGCTATAACACGTGGCTGAGATCTGAATATCCTTTTGTCACAGACTTAAACTCTCATGCCTGTCAAGCTTCGGTGGAAAGAGCTTATAGTTCAATTTCTAGGTTTTACGATAAGTGTAAAAAACAAGTCCCTGGCAAAAAGGGTTATCCCAAGTTTAAAAAGTTTTCTCGGTCAGTTGAGTATAAAACATCAGGCTGGAAACTTTCAGCTGATACCAAGTCTCTAAAATTCTTAGACAAAAAAGGTATCGGGTTACTATTGCTTAAGGGAACCTGGGAGTTATGGCGTTACGACCAAAATTTGATTAAACGAGTTAGATTGGTTCGTCGCGCAGATGGCTATTATGTTCAATTTTGTGTAAAAGTTGAGATTAAAGAATCTCTAGATCCGTCCCATACCAATGTGGGACTTGATGTGGGTTTAAAAGAATTCTACACCGATTCAAAGGGAAACACAGAACCAAATCCAAGATTTTATCGTAAGGGCGAGAAACGGTTGAAATTTTATCAACGCCGAGTTTCTCGTAAAAAGAAAGGCTCTGCTAACCGAAAGAAAGCCATTGATAGACTAGGTAGGCAGCATCTTAGAATAAGTAGACAACGTGAAGAACATGCCAAAAGACTGGTTAGAAGTTACCGCAAGAAGAGTGCAGCCTTTATAGTTGGTAGGCTATGCATCAAAGGTGGCAGGTTTTGTTGTAAGGCTGCACTCTTCTAAGGTTTCGTCTCCGGCACGTTGCGTAATCAGGTCTAACGACCTGGTCGCCTACGAAGATCTAAGAGTTAGGAATTTGGTTAAAAATCACTGTCTCGCCAAGTCTATTAATGATGCAGGTTGGTATCAATTCAGAAAATGGTTGGAACATTTTGGTACTAAGTTTGGTCGGATAACTGTTGCAGTTAATCCGGCTTTAACCAGCCAGAATTGTTCCCAGTGTGGTGAAGTTGTCAAAAAATCTTTGTCAACTCGAACTCATACCTGCAAATGTGGTTGTCAATTAGACAGAGACCACAATGCAGCCATCAACATTCTTAAGAGAGCCTTAAGTACGGTGGGGCACACCGGAACTCGGATCCTAGATCTGTTCGCGTAGCGTCGGCGAAAGCCGATACGCTTTGGGAGATCTGTCCTCTACTCTTCCTGACTCCGGTCTGGTTGAGCAAGACGGGTCGTTGAGCAAAGAATCCCCGTCCTTCTAGGCCGGGGAGTGTCAAATTTTGAATTTTGTAGGTCATGGATACCCTAGAATCCTATAAATTCTAAACGCTCAAGGTTTTTGAAAGCCTTGAAATCAGTCTGTTCACTACGATGCTCCCATGTCAACTAGACTATTATTTAAGCTCATTCATTTCTTGCCAGACATCATCCATTAGGGAATTATCATCACCGTTTTCTGATTCCTCATCAAAGGAAATATCGTCCAGTTGAAACATATCTTCATCACTATCATCAGACATTTCACCGAGATCAAAATCATTACTACTGTCTGTTGATACTGCTGACAAATCCAGCAAATCTTCTTCCGCTGCTGTCGGTGATTCTACGAACTCTATATCTTCGTCAACACTATCGGAAAAGTCTCCTAAATCAAAATCATCTTCTTGACTAGTTGGGGTTTGTTCAAAACCAATATCTTCCTCACTTTCCGACTCACTATCGGAAAAGTCTCCTAAATCAAAGTCATCTTCAGTACTGGTTGGGGTTTGATCGATAGCAATATCTTCCTGACTATCGGAAAAGTCTCCTAAATCAAAGTCATCTTCAGTACTGGTTGGGGTTTGATCGATAGCAATGTCTTCATCTGCATCAAGTGTTGGTTGAAGTTTCATCTCATCGGAGATAGCAGTTGAGGCATCTTCCTCCAGTGCTTCAGCTACTGATATTCCAGTAGCAGTCACAGCGGCTGTGGCTGCTCCAACTCCAAGCTCCAATCCAGAATCATTGCTAGTTTGTGGCTCTGGGAGGTCTGGCTGTTCTGCTACCTGGGTTGATGTGCTTTGCAATGTTTCACCACCAATAGCTGATATATCATCAACTTTATCCTGAGTCTCGACAAGGCAAAATTCTAGATTAAGTCTTACCTTGCCTTGCTGCCAGTCATTAGCAGCAAATTGCAACACTTCACAAGGAATACCCGATTCGCTAAACCAACTTTCCTGTTCTGGAGTCCATTCATCCCCTAAGACTTCTACCAATTTCTTTTTGATAGCAACTAAGAATTCACCGACCCTAAAGGTACGGTTACCAATAAAGATTTGAGCAGATTCATCCACTGATAGTACTTCACCAACAGCGAGTGGCTTGAACTGATTATCCACGACTATTTTCCCCGATCAAACTTTTCGATAAGCTTCCATGCCTAGAGGGCAGGAGTTTCATTGCCCAACCATTGAACTAACTATTCCTTTGAGGCAAAGGTCGGTTTCCTAGGGTTAATTCCCCGATGCCTCTAGGCATTAAAGCGGGTTTTCAGTAGAAGCAATTTAGGGCATGCACTCAATCACGGAAATATATAGTTCTTAGAAGAACCAGCCGTAGGAATGTAAGCCTTTACCCAATAGATTGACTCCCAGATAGCAAACCCAAACAACTAGAAGTCCTGTCCCTGCCAAAATTGCTGGTCGGCGTCCTTGCCAGCCACGGGTAATGCGGGCATGGAGATAGGCAGCAAACACTAGCCAGGTAATTAATGCCCAGGTTTCTTTTGGGTCCCAACTCCAGTATGAACCCCAAGCCTCGTTTGCCCAAACGGCACCGGCAATAATCCCAATGGTGAGCAGAGGAAACCCCAGCCCAATAATACGATAGCTGATATTATCGAGAGTGTCGGCAATACTAAGCCTCTGGGGTGAGAGGGTGGGTGCTGTGGATACCGATGGTAGGGGTGAGTCGGGGGTAGTTACTAAATCGAGCACTGCTGTAGTACTAGCTGCATTACTCTGTCCCAGTTCAGCTAAAGGGGATGAGGTATCAGAGGTAACTACAGCCTGAGAAATTGGATCATTACCGTTGCGCTGTAGTTGAAAATTGGAATTCCCTGGTAAGTTATTCGGTAAGTTATTCTTGCTGCGATAGCCACCAGTACCGACAGAACTTCCTCGCAGTTCCACGTTCTGACCACGGGTAATCACTAAAAATGCGATCGCTACCAGGGCACCTACCATCAGGGTAGCGTAACTAAGCATCATGATACTAACATGCATCATTAACCAATTGGATTTCAGAGCAGGTACCAATGGAGCGCTTTCCTGCATGTCTGGTGGTAGGGATAGAGCGGCAAACGCGGTAATTCCCATGGCGACTGGTGCAGTAGCCACCCCTACCAATCGGCTGCGACTCATGTTTTCAGCAATTAGGTGAACTGTGGTAATTCCCCAGGTCAGGAAAAACAGGGATTCATAGAGATTACTGATCGGGAAGTAGCCTGCCTCTAGCCATCTTGCTCCGAGTAAGGTAGCAGTGCAAAGGTTGGCGGTTGCCATCCCTGATATTCCTAAGGGTGACAAATAAGGAATTTTAGGAAAAGCGGCTCCTACCCAGTAAATTAACATCGTCACAAACAGGACGAAAAAGGAAATATTATCTAATTTGTTCTGGAGTGTAACCAGATCCATAAAGCGTTCTCTCTCAAGTCTTGTATAAAGCTTATATTATTGCAGCATTACTACTATCCTATCGGTTCGATGTGCCCCTTTTGATAGAGTGCTAGTGGGTTAGTGTGTGAGTTCGTCTTTAGGGCAGAAATAGTTTAAGTTCAAAAATCGAAATAAATGTAAGGCAGACCACTCTGAGGAGCAAACAACCAAACTACGTAGAGACCTACTGGTACCAACAACAACTTCACCGGCCAGTTGAGTTGTAATTTCAGACCCCTTCGGATACTGTAAACCCCAGCCATTGAGGCTGCTAAGCTAACTAACAGGAGAAGCACCCAGAAGCGTTCCATACCAATAGCGGTTAAGTAGACTTTTTGACCAAATTGGATGTCAGCTGGGTGACCCCAGAGATTCTGGATGACTAAACTGGCTTGTTTGAGATTGGGGATGCGGAAAAAAATCCAGGCAGTAAACACCATAAATTGGGTCAAAAACCAGCTTACCAAGACCCCTGACCAACTTTGCCACCAACGTTTTATCCCATCTCTATTTTCACAGAAAGCTTCGGTCAAGCGATGAAGGACTAAGGCTAGACCATGCAAGCCACCCCAGGCTACAAATCCCCAAGCTGCTCCATGCCAGATACCAATAATGACCATTACGATGAATAGGTTAACGCAGGTACGAGCAACCCCTTTACGGGAACCGCCCAAGGGAAAGTAGAGATAGTTACGGATCCAATCCCCTAGAGTGATGTGCCAGCGACGCCAGAAATCCGCAATGCTGATACTGAAATAGGGAAAATCAAAGTTTTCTGGAAGATTAATGCCCAGTAACACTGCACTACCACGGGCAATGTCTACATAGCCGCTGAAATCGAAATAGAGTTGTAAACCGTAGGCAAAGATAGCTAACCATAAATCTCCACTACCAGCCCGTTCTATATTGCCAAAACACAAATCAACAAAAATCCCAATGTGGTCGGCTAACAGTGCCTTTTTAATCGCACCAGATGTAATCAACCAAAGTCCTTCTGTTGCTCGATCAAGACTTGGAAATTGTAAGGTTTTAAGTTCAAGGGCAAACGGATGATAACGAGTAATTGGACCAGAAATAAGTTTAGGAAAAAACAACTTATAAGCAGCAAACTGGAGGAGATTACGAGTTGCTGGAGCCCCACGATAGACATCAATGAGATAAGCAATGCCCTCAAATATAAAAAACGATATTCCTAGAGGAACAATTAAGTTATCCCTAATCCAATTCGCCCCATCTTGGGCAATGGTAAAGTTGATGATTACTGCCAAATTTGACAAGATAAAAGGAATATACTTGAAGCCGAGCAAAAAGATAACATTTAGGAAAATACCTAGCCACAGTAGTCTTGACCGTCGGTTATTCCAAAAACTATCAGCCAATAGCCATTCTTCATTGGAGAGATGATAATTCGTAGCATGGGAACCAGAAACTGTATTCGTTCCAAGTGCTTGTCCAAAGTAAAAATTAATTAGGGTAATCAACACCAACAGGGGAATGTATTGGATTTGTAGTGAAGCATAAAATATTAGACTGCTACTTAATAAAACCAAAAGTTTTAGTTTGGGAGAACCTGTGGCAGCTGTAGAAGATTGCACCAACCAGTAGATTCCCAAAACTGCTAGCAAGAAACAGCTGTAGGTAATCGAAATAAATGACATTTTTTAAAGATCAAGGGTGAAGGATGTTTGCCTGATAGTGTGTAAGCATTCAGCTATCAGCCATCAGCATATGCCCGTAGCGCATATGCTTACATATCGTTTCCGTTTGAATAGTTATAGCGGTTTGCGTGTAGGTTAAGTATAATTACGAATCTTGACTACTGACTACTGACTACTGACTACTGACTACTGACTACTGACTACTTGTTGTTATTGTAATTAGCGCGGGTTGCAAACCGCTATATAATTATTGGTTGTTCGTTAATTTAAAACTGATTAATAATTAATTATTAATCACTAATGACTAATGACCAAGGCATCATTGGATCTTTAGCCAACTGCTTAGAAACTTGGTAAGCACCATAGCGGTTGAGATGGCTGGGGTCGGAAAAGTAGTCATGTTTAGTTAGCAACATCTTATTGAAATCTCGGAAAATCAATCCCCCTTCTAGATCAAAGTTGTACATGTATCGCTGAAATTGTTTATCATATTTGCTCCGCACTGGATCTAAATATTCTTTAGTCAGGGGTAGGTTGACCATAACGATACTAAGGTCATGCTTCTGGGCAAATTCCAGCAAATTTCTTAGGGCTTTGTCTTGCTGACCTCCTAGCTGAAAATACCGGTAATCACCATCATAAATACCGGGAACTTTAGGATGTTTCTGGTAGTAGGTAGCGGTGTTAAAACGAGTTGACAGGGGAAGGAAGCCATCAAAGTCAATTTTCCAGGTTGGGGATAATGTCTTTTGAGGCTTTTTGGCAGTCTCGGTTGTGTCTAGTTGGAGGAACTTTTCTAGGTCAACCAACTTTTCCCGTAACAGAGATTTGAGCTGGCTTCGGTGAGGATAAGTTAAGGAAATTTTGGCTATTGACTGATTTAGCCAGTCACTGATTAACTGATAACTATCATTAAAAACCTCTAGAGGTTGGTCTGTGGCATCTGTCGGTAATAGTGGTTGTTTAGTGCGGTTCGGAAAAACTCCTGCCATTAGAGCTTGGTAGCCTGGTGATGCGATAATCGAGTTGTAGGTAGCATCAACTCGACCATTGTTAAAGGCTCTGACCCCATCAGCCCAAATAATCAATTTAGGCAGTTGCTCCGGAGTTAAGACGCGCCGAACCATGAAGTCTACTACCTGAGCTGTGGCACCATTAACCCCAAAGTTAAACACGTCAATGCCAGGATAGCCCTGTTCTTCCAAGGCATTTTGGAGGGCAATGGGATCGATTCCCCGCATGGCTCTGGAACTGCCCATAATCAGTACATCAGGGATACCACTCTGAAGCAGGCGTTGTTGGTACAGAGCTAGCTTTTCATCTAACATCTGGTTATTGAATGAAGGATTGGGCGATCGCGCTGCGGCCAGCATGGCTGCCATGGTAGCATTGCCGTTTTCATTCACAATCACCATGGTATCCCCAGGAGCAGTAAACCCAGAGGTATTGAAGTTTTCAGTCCCGAGACCCGCCCCTTTTTGCAAAGATATTTGGGGCAAAGCAATGGGTTTGGGTGATGAGTTCGTCACTGCCTTTACTTCTGCTGATGGTGAGGCTTGAGACTGTAGCAGCTCACTAAAGCGCCAATCTGTGATCAGTGTTAGTAGTAATCCTGCTACGCCCCATACCATGCCTACTGCTACGCCTTGGATAGACAATTTTCCCCTAGCCTGTCTCTTGTCTGAGAAGGCTGCCATGTCTTGGTTTTCTACAGTTGGTACAAATAGCTGAGAGTAGCATAGCAAACGCTGGAGTATGTAAACTAAACCATCAACTGCTCCTTTGAAACCCTGGTTGAGATCGTCGTGGGTTAGATCACGACGCAGTACTGGTTCCCCACTGGGAGTAACCAAATCACTCAGGTAGGCATCTGAGGCAGCAAACTCTGGGGTAGCTTCTGGGACTAGACGCTGTCGATGAACAAAATCAACTCCATAGTTCCAGGAGGGGGAGGTAGCACCAGCGCGACGTCCATAGAGCCGCAACCCAGTAATTTCCGACATAGCCAGCTGCTCTAGGAAGCGGGTAATTTTTCGAGTGACCTTAGATTTTCGAGGACAGACCGTTGCCTCGCTCATGATGTGCAACAAGTCTTGTTTACGGCGAATTTTAACCCTTACTCCACCTGTTACCAATCGTTGGTCAATGTCGGGATTAAGTAAGCGTTCCAACAAAAAGGTCAAGGCATCGTGATGCCCTGTTTGGGCTAAGGAATAGGTGGATTCTCCTAAACTCTGGTGGTCTGCTGCTGGTAAGTTGAGCCAGTGAATCCAGGCTGGGGATTCGGTTTCTGGCAGTAAGGAATTGTTGGCAGCTTGACCATTCTTTCCCAAGGGGGGTTGGAGAGAGTCAGCTTCCTGAGACAGTAAGGTTTGACTAGGGAACTGACTTGACTCTACACCATAAATAGTGGCACCCTGGATACCTTGAGGAGCGATTAAATCGAGTATTGAGGCAATGGTACTGACTAAGGTTTCTTTTTCTGGGGCAATAGTTTTTCGGCGGTGGATGAAGCTAGAAAATACATGTAGGGTGGTTTCTTTAAGAATGGCTCTAACGGTTATTCCTACCGCTGCTAACCCCTGATTTAATAACCGCTGGATTGCTTCTACATCTCCCCAACGAGCCCATTCCTTGAGGACTTCTTCTGGAGGGGTCAAATCTACTCGCAGCTTCCAATCAGGAGTGGCTTCGCCACTTACCTGAAAGCAAATCAGGGCATCTCGAAACCCTTTGAGTTGCAAGGAATGTAACCGGTCGATGATGGGCTCAGATAGTAAGGAGGGATCGGGGCTGTAGTTAGAATTACAAATTATCCAGAGCCGTCGGTTAGGGGGTGAAGGGTGAAGGTTAGTTTGTTTAAGGTTAGAACTTGCCCCGGAAAATCTTCTAGCTTTGGAATCTTGGTGTTGGATCCGGACTTTAACACTGACACCTAGGTAACTGAGGGATTCACTGAGATAACGAGCGATCGCATCTGGAGAACCAGAACGGGCAAGACTTTCGTTTGAGACAGTTAAGTCCGCATCAGTATCAGTGGTTATGGCGTCGAAAGACGTCTGGGAAGATTGGTTAGAAGCATTAGTGGCATCATCGGTCGGTAGTTTGATAGCGATTTGCTTAATCCAGTCTGGACGCTTCTGCCCCACTCGACGCCCATAAACAATTATTTGATAGATCGGGTTTGCTAAGTCTAGGGGAAACTGAACTTCTCCCTGTTGCAGTTTCAGGGCTTTGATAAGGCGGTTGACTAACTTATTGGCTTCTACTCCCTGAGGGTGTTCACACAGAATGTGCAAATTGTTCCCTCGCAAACGGATTCGTATGGATAACCCAGGTTGCCTAATGGCACAATAAGCCCACTTGGCAAGGGAGGGCGGAGGAGCTTTTGGGAGACTCTGATCGACATCCAACATCACAAATTGATTAACTGGACTGGTAACGGAGGAATGATTTCTTCATATCTTAGATGCTCGCCTTGATTTAAGCACAATTTTCTGAAGACTACTTATTTGTTGGGCAAATAAAATTCATTTAGCTGACAATAGAGGTTGAAATCCTCAGCAGCCCAGACTCTAAAACAGGGGGGCTACACAAATGAACGCTGACAAAAGCAGCTTTGAGACTCAGTAGGTAAATCCCAGGTAATATTGGAGTCAACAGGACTTACGCCAAACTGGGAAACGCCCTTATCTAGTAGTCTCAGGAGGGAGACCCTACAAATAGATAAAAATCGAGTTACTGTGGAAGTCTGGCTCTTGTGCCCCGATGTGAAATTTTTGGCTTTGTTTAGTTCATTTGTACTAAAAATAACCCAGATGTCTTCTTCTCAACCAGAAATACCAGAAATCAGGTCAGCAGACCTGTTTAATTTAGAAATGCCCACAAAATTCTTCGTAAGTCTAGGGACTGCTCCAATGCTTTTAGGTATACTCTCAATACAAGCTATGGGTTCATGGTTAGAAGCTACAGGTATTAGTAGTGAGGAAGTGTTTCGAGGGCAGAGATTGCCTGTTCTCCCTTTCCCAGATTTGGAAAGGGATGATCAAGATGATCAATAGTTTAAATTGACTTCAAATTTGCTGTTGTTTTTGCTATGGATGTACTACAAAGTTGCTCCTAGTCGTGGATACTGCCATCGGGCAAAACTGCCCCCCTTAGGTTTGCCCCTGTCAGTTTCACCAAAAGCTTACCATTAGAACCCACTTTAGCTCCACTCAAATCAGCTCCACTCAAATCAGCTCCACTCATGTCAGCTCCAATCAGATTAGCCTCTCGTAAGTTAGCATTACTGAGGTTAGCTTGAAATAAATTGGCTCTAAAGAGATTAGCACCTTCGAGGTTAGCCCCGGCAAGATTAACCCGATGGAGAAAGGCATCTTTTAGGTTAGCTTGACTTAAGTTAGCGGATTGGAGATTCCGATTTGAGAAGTCTCTTTCTTTGAGGTCTGCTCCCCTAAAATCAGCACCACTCAAGTCAGGAGGGGCTTTGGGAGCCCGAGATTGAGCGGTCGTGGATGGCTGGGTTCTAGAGTTACCAGGGGGCTGGGCAGTCCGAGCTTGGGCTTGAGTAGTCCGGGGTTGAGCGGTCGTCGATGGTTGGGCTCCAGAGTTACTAGGGGGCTGGGCAGTCCGAGCTTGGGCTTGAGTAGTCCGAGGTTGAGCGGTCGTCGATGGTTGGGCTCTAGAGTCAGCAGGGGGCTGGGCAGTCCGAGCTTGGGCTTGAGTAGTCCGAGGTTGGGCGGGAGTGTATGGTTGGGCTCTAGCGTTAGTAGGGGTCTTGGGAGTCCGAGGTTGAGCGGTCGTCGATGGTTGGGCTCTAGATCGTTCTGGTTGTTTGTATTTGTAATAGTTTGGTGGGTTTGGCTGGGCTGATGGTGGTGGTTTTGGTCTGGGATTTGAATTACGATAATTCCGATACGGTGTTCTGCCCCTAGCTTGTGTTTGTGAAGCAGTGGGTGATTTATGATGCGATCGCAATTTTTCTCGTGCCTGATTGAGTAACTTAAGTTTTTCTTCAGCTTTTTGCTTGAGGCGAGGATTATCCTCAGGCACACGATCGGGATGCCAAATAAATGCCAAATCCTTGTAAGCCTGGTTCACTTCTTCCGGTGATGCTCCAGGCTCCAGTTCAAGAACTCTATAGCATTGCTCTAGCTCATTTTGCTTCACCACCATATTATGTGTAACCTAGCGACTTTTCCTTTCTCGACTCTAGACTATCAACTATAGGCTTGCTTGTGTTGTTCCCTATAGTCTAAAGACTACAGCCTAGGTAAGCATTCAGCTATCAGCATTCAGCTATCAGCATTCAGCTATCAGCATTCAGCTATCAGCATTCAGTTACAAGCTATCAGCCATCAGCTAATGCGCTACGCGCACGCTTGGCCAAAGGCCACGCTGCTTGAGGTGCGAACAGCTATCAGCTATCAACCAAAGGCCAACGGCTGACCGCTGACTGCTGACTGCTGACTGCTGATAACTGACCGCTGATAACTGACCGCTGATAACTGACCGCTGACCGCTAACTACGGTTCAATGCCTTACTGCAGGATTGTAGCTACTTCTTTGGCAAAATAGGTCAAAATTAAGTCAGCACCAGCCCGCTTCATGCTAGTCAGGGTTTCCATCATGACTTTTTTCTCATCAATCCAACCATTCTGACCGGCTGCTTTAATCATGGCGTACTCACCACTAACATTGTATGCAGCAACGGGTAAATTAGTATGCTGTCTAACCCGGTGGATAACATCCATATAGGCTAACGCTGGCTTAACCATGACCATATCTGCCCCTTCTGAGATATCCAAGTCAATTTCTTTGAGGGCTTCAAGGGCGTTAGCGGGATCCATTTGGTAAGTCTTTTTGTCACCAAATTTAGGAGCTGAATCTAGGGCATCCCGGAATGGACCATAATAAGCGGAGGCGTATTTAGCGGAATAGGCCAGAATTCCGACATCAGTGTAGCCCTCACCATCTAGAGCTTTACGAATTGCACCAATGCGTCCATCCATCATGTCGGAAGGTGCAACCATATCTGCCCCAGCTGCAGCTTGAGATAGGGCCATTTTTATCAACACTTCCACGGTGGCGTCATTTAGGATAGTGCCATCTTCGGTGACAATGCCATCATGACCATCACTGGAAAAGGGATCAAGGGCAACATCGGTAATTACCATCAGCTCTGGAACTTCTTGCTTAATTGCTCTGATGGTGCGTTGGATTAATCCATCAGGGTTGTAGCTTTCAGTACCGGTAGCATCTTTCAAGTCCTGGGGAATGAGGGGGAAAAGTGCGATCGCATTAATCCCCAGTTCAAATGCCTCGGTTACTTCTTTGAGCAATAAGTCCAGAGAATAGCGGTAACACCCTGGCATGGACTTAACCTCTGGTTTTAGACCCTGACCTTCCATCACAAATACTGGATAAATCAGGTCATTAACCGTCAGTTGAGTCTCTTGGACCATCCGACGAAAGGCTGCTGTACGGCGCAGACGTCGAGGCCGATGGGTTAATTGGAGTTGGTCAGAAGCTATTGACTTGTCGATCAAGTTGGGTAAGGACATAGTGAATCCGGTAGTAGATGTGAACTTGAGTTAAGTCTGTTAAATTCGTGAAGTTCATTATCAAGCATTTTGGTTTCAAAAATTATTCTGCGCAATAAAACTTTGATTTTGCCGGTTTACTTGACTAGTGACGGTGGCTTATCAGCAATTAAGGTAGTGGTTACTTAACGGGAGTAAGGGATAATAGGGTGATCGCTCTGGGGGCAGATCAGCTGCTAGATTTACTGGCAGGACTTCCGCCAAGCTGGACTGGAAACGTTATAACTAGTAGGGTATGTTATTAATTCACCCTACTGGACTGACACCTTTGAATTCAAACTCTTTTGAGAATAGAATTCCAGTTTTTTGACCCGTTGTAGCCGTACATATCCTGATAGTAGGTATCTATCAGATACTCGTCTTCGTGGTTTTGCAACCAATCCCTCAAGTCATCCATTTTGTTAGCTCCTTGCTCCATCTCGTCGCGGTCATCCCAACTATCCTGCCATAATCCCCAGTGGACTTTGTTGGTATCTTCAACAATCAGGTAATCTCCGCTCCTGAGACCTGAGGCGTGAAAATATTCCAAAATTCCCGCTAGATTAATATGGGCATCTTCTATAATCAACCAAGGATGAGGGAGTGCACAGAGTAATTCCGAAGGAAAAGCTGCACTAATATTGTTACAATCTCCCTGGATAAAATTAATCCGAGAGTCAGCTTTAGCTTTTTCGTCGAGCAGGGATAAATCTATATCCACAGAGTGAACCCGACCTTCTATCCCGAATACATCCAAACAATCGGCCAGCCAAATAGCCCCTCCACCATTGAATGCACCAATTTCGATAATTGTTTTCGGTTGCAGTTCGTACAGCAGCATTGGATAAAGTGCCATTTCCGTTATCCCTTTGGGCAGTACGATTCCCTTCCAGGTCTGTAAATAGCTATTTTCTAACAGAGGTTTCCAAGCATCGGTGGGAATATCGCATTCATCTTTGCGATCGCTAATTTTGACAAACCGATCAGCTTTTAACGGTTCTTGCTGGTGCTGGGCTTGTTGGATAATGGTTTGGTAGTTCATTTTACTTAACAAAATGATGTTTTTTGTCTCTCATTTAATTTGGGTGGCTTTTGGATTTTTAAAACATTTCCTTAACCTGGTAAAAATCCTGTCGTCCTGCAAAGTAGTTCCAATCCATATATGCTGTTTCCAGGTGTCTAGAGCCAGAACTGGCGTCAAAAGCTTTACGTCCGTGCATAATTCGGAAATTATGCACTAACAAGCAGTCTCCAGCTTGCATCCGAAAACAGTATTCGTAAGCCGGTTTTTTTAGGTAGCGAAAGAATCCATAGTAAGCTTCATAAAAGCTTTCCATCTGCTCGAATGGTAAATCTAATCCCAAATTTTTGTGGCTGAAGAAGATGTTAGTTACTTCCTCACTGTCGTTTAGTTTGATAATTGGCTTTGTCTGGGAAACATAATAATCCCAGTCCTGGTACAGTTGCCAAAACGTGACAGGGGTTTGAGTTAAAATTTCAAAGTACTGGGGATGATCTTGACGAAAATCGTGAGCCACACGAAAACCGTCTACTACGGTTGATTCACCTCCAGAAGCTTGATTTTCTACACAATAGAGTAGTTGGACAATGGGTGGGGTAGGCAAGAAGGTGATATCGGTATGGGGTGATAAGGCATTACCCGCTGCTGAGAGAGACAAGTCTTGACCATTTGGGATAGCCTTAACTGTGGAGTAGCGTCCGTATTGAGCTAGATAGTAAATTGGTCCAATGGAAGAGACGAAAGTCTCTAACTTCTCCCAAGGCATTTTTCGCAATAGGGTAAACCCTAGGGTAGAAAGTTGATTCATCCAGAATTCAAAAGAACAATTACCATATTCACACCACTCTGGTGGATTGGCATCTAACCAAGCTTTGTCCCAAAGTTGCTTTTCCCTAGGAGATAAACTGGGTTCCGGTTTGGGGTCGTAGGCACGACTCAGGAGCCAAGATCGGGGAAAAATACTGCGGTGGGGAGGGTCTTCATCCCAGTCAATGATGAGTTTTTCATCTTGGAACTGCACGGATTTGGGTTTTGGCAGTTCTAGGCGATCGCTGAGATCGTTAATTTTCTGAAACGAACTAGGATGATAACACCGAGGACACAAACAATGGTCATATAACCAGATGTAATGAAACCGCTTCCCGCCAAGGGTTAGGAAGCGATCGCTTTGAATTAACTCTTTATAGTCTAATTTCAACATTTGTTTTTATGTTCCTTCTAGTTTGATACCAAGAACTAGCAAACTTTATATGCCCAGACTTGTAAATAAATATCTGGTTCAGCTTCCGGTAGGTTGGCAAATGGCTCTCCTTTTTCAACTAACTTCCACTTACCAGAAGCTTCTAGGGCTGCTTGCTTGTCTTTAAAATCACTATTCTGGTAATAATCGGGACGAATAGTAAAAATGATATATCCCCCTGGCTTAGTAATACGAATTAGTTCATCAAAACCACTGCTGGGAGCATGGCCTAATGTGAACGTTCCGACGCTAAGAATCCCATCAAAGGTGTCCGTTGCCAACGCTAAAGGTTCGCCCAATATTCCTTGGTGAAGTGCGCTGTAAACGTTCTTTTTTCTCGCTTCTTCCAGCATCCCTGCTGAAATATCCATTGCCTCTAGATTGCCATATCCGCGCTGATGAAGAACTTGCCCGACTAGCCCAGTTCCCGCCCCAGCATCTAATATCTTGGCTTCTTTAGAAAGATACTTGACCAAAACCTCGACGGCGGGTTCGGGTCCGGTATAGTTTTCAGGCAACAAATCTTGCTCATACTCCTTAGCCCATACATCATACCTTTCGGCTAATTCTTGATTGTTTTGAGAACTGTATACCCAATGTACCGTATCTGTTTTTTTGCTCATACTTTTAATGAACACTATTTTCTACATTCTTAAGAGAGGTTTTAACGTAAGTTGCTAGTTACAAATGTTAAGTGTTAAGAACACCCCTAGCCCCCCTTGTTCTAAGCCCTTGGCTTATGCCCGAAGGGCTATAGGGGGACCAACGGGGGATCTCAAAAGATTAGGTATATAACTAGCAAATTGGGTTTTTAGTCATGAATTAGTTATACTATCCCCCCTCATAAAACCAGGATAGCTCTGGCTTTTTATCATGCTGTTTAGACTCTTTTCATAATTGAATTCCAACACTTTGAACCATTGTAACCAAATAAATATTGATAGTAAGTATCAATTCGATAATCGTTTGTATACTTTAGCAAAAAATATTTAACACAATTATTTTTTTCTTGTTTTGCCTCTCCATTATCTTCATCATTAAAACTTTCATTCCAATATTCCCAACAGTATAAGTTAGTATCCTCAACGATCAAGTAATCTCCTGTCTGTAAACCTTTTTGGTGAAAATATTCAAGGATTCCAACTATATTGAAGTGAGCATCTTCTATTACCAACCAAGGGTGGGGAAGTCCAGAAAGCATCTCGGCAGGAAATACTTCATCAATTTTGTAGGAATCTCCTTCTAAAAAATGAATGCGCTCGTCTTTTTTTGCTTTTTCATCTAAAAAAGATAGATTTATATCAACCGAGTAGATCTGACCTTCAATCCCAAACAACTGCAAATTGTCTGCTAGCCAAACTGCACTTCCACCGTTAAATGCACCAATTTCGATAATTGTTTTTGGTCGTAGTTCGTACATTAGCATCGGATAAATAACCATTTCCATGGCGCTTTTCTGAATATGTAAATCTTTCCAATGCTGTTTGTAGCTGCTTTTGAGGAGAGTTTCCCAAACTGGTGTGGGAATATCCCCGCGCTCTTGGCGAATCTCAATACTCGCAAACCGATCTACCCTAGATAACTCTTTTTTATGAGGTTTTTCTTGGCTTAAGCTTTGATAGCCAAATATATCCTGTGCTTTTGACATTCTTTTTCTCCTGTTTTTTTGACCGAACGTGATCACAAATTATATCAATTCCGGCTACATTGGGATAATATTCATTCTGCTTGGGGGAACTTCCGTTCTTAGTTTACTTATCCCGCTCAGCTTTGAGCTGTTCAGCTAAAATCCGAACGTGAGGCTCCATAATCATAGTGAAATGGTTACCTAGAAAAACATGCAATTTAACGGGTTGGGTAGAAAGCTGACCCCAGCCCCAAGTTGGATCTTCTTGAGTCATTTCCTGATTAGGTAAATAATCCCCTAAAGCACCAACCTCACTGGCTCGGAAGAAGTTAATCGGAATTGAATCAATCTTCTGGGGTAGATAGCTCGCACTGGCTTGAGTATTAGCCTTGTAAACTGCCAGAATTCGCTTCAACTCAGTTTGGCTCAACATTTGTCCAGACTTTTGCAATTGTTCCAGGAGATAGCTCAGTTGTTCATCCCCATCTAGAGACTGAAGTATTGTTGGCGAAATCTTGAGGTTTTGACCCAAAATACTTTCATAAATACTGGCTAGGTTGGTTATGCACTTGGTATTATCCCATTGAGCTGCATCCTTTTCTGGAGCCGGAACCTCTACCTGAATATCCATAATGGCCAGCATTGACACTTCCTGTCCTTGATTCCGTAATTGTTGAGCCATCTCAAATGCGACTTTTCCCCCGAAAGAATGACCACCTAGTAGATAGGGTCCGTTGGGTTGAACTGTTTGTACAGCTTTAATATGGTGGGCAGCTATATCTGCCATGCAAGTATAAGGTTGGAAGTCCTCCTCAAGACCGAGGGTACGCAAACCATATAACGGTTGTTCCGAACCTAGATGACGTGCCAACTGCTGGAACTCAAAGACATTGCCAAGAATTCCAGAAACCAAGAATAAAGGAGGCTTGGAACCCTGGGACTGAATGGGCACTAAGGTAGAAATGAAGGAGTCGTTACCAGTGGAGTTATTTTGGCTTGGTAGGCTTGGCGAATCGAGATCAGCAAAAACTTCTTGGGATAAATAATCAACCATTGCCTCTATGGTTGGATAGTCAAATACTAGAGTTGAACGTAGAGAGCAGCCCACGCTAGATTGGAGATGATTCCTCAACTCCACTGCCATCAGAGAATCTAGACCCAAATCAATTAACCTTTGCCCCAGTTCTATTTGATCTGGAGAACTTAATCCTAAGGTTTTAGCAATTTGGGTACGAACGCGCTCTACTAACAAATCCCGACGTTGGTTAGCAGGAACTGCCTCTAATTCTGTCTTAAAATCAAGATTTGTTTCCCTGACAGTAGTATTTACAGTAATATTTGGCGCAACATCTTCATAGAAAGGTGGCAGACTGTGGAATTGCTGTAGCCACTTGTCCCAATCCACTGACATTACACCTACTTGTGCTAGATCTTGTTGAAGCAGTTGTTCCAGTGCAAACAATCCCTGCTTTGGAGCTACGTTTGCCAGCCCCCAAGCAGCTATGCGCCCCTGATGGTCAGTACTCAGTTTTGCCCCCATTCCTATCTCACCCCAAGGTCCCCAATTAACGGTTAAAGCAGGTAATCCCAAGGCTTGACGATGAGCTGCTATGGAATCGAGAAAGGCATTAGCTGCCCCATAGCTCCCTAGACCGTGAGAACCTAACAAGGAGGAAATGGAGGAGAAACAGACAAAGAAATCCAAAGGCTGGTTTTGGGTAAGAGCATGTAGATTCCACGTTCCCTGCACTTTGGCAGCCAGAACTTGGGCAAAGCGCTGCCAATCTTGCTGCGACAGTCCGCTGAACTCAACAACTCCAGCGCAGTGAACTATACCCCCTAGAGGAAGCGAGGATTGCTCTATCTTAGTTAGTAACTCGGTAACTTGCCCTGCATTAGACACATCTGCTTGGGCTACTACCACCCGAGCACCTAAGTCTTCTAGCTTTCTTAACTTATGGTCGATCGCTGGTTTAGGACTACTTCGTCCTACTAGCACCAGGTTTTTTGCCCCTTGTGCTACCATCCACTGGGCTACCAGTAAACCTAAATCTCCTAAGCCACCAGTAATTAGATAGCTGCGATCGTTGTCAAACACCAGAGGCTTGTTTATTTCAACAACAGGGGATCGAGATACTAGCCTAGCTACATAACGAGCTTGCTTGCGAAATGCTACTTGGTCTTCTTTATCCTCTGACTGGATTTCTTCCCATAGGGTTTGTATCTCATCCACTGCTGGGTTGGGGTCTAAATCCACCAGGACGGAGTTGAATTCTGGGTATTCTAAACCAATAACTTTTCCCATGCCCCATAAGGGAGATTGAGCTACTCCAGGTACAGCAGGATTTGCTCCCACTGCTTGCGCTCCTCGGGTAGCAAACCACAAACGAGGAGGTTTACCATCTTGCTTCAGGAGAGTTTGGATTAGATATAAAGTACTGCCACAGCTAATCCTTGAGGCTAACTCTAGGTCAAGGGAGGAATCTAAGCTCCATAGATGTACTACCCCATCAATGTTGGAGATTTTCTCCCAGAGCTGCTGATAGTGTTGAGGGTTAGCAGGGTCTATCCTGAACTTGTGCTCAGCTATCTGTTCGTACTCCTTACCAGGGAAGACAACTGTACATCCCTGGTCTTGGGACTGGAGTAGGGCAACTAACTGCTGGCCAACTCCTTGAGCATCAGTAAATATCAGCCAGTTCTTCGGCTTGAGTAGTGCAGAACTCTGACGCTCTTTGATACGCCACTCTACCTGATAAAGGCAATTCTCTAGAGACTTCTCGGGGGTTTTGGTCAATGCTTCGTGGTGGCTTGTTTTACCGTTACCGTTACCATTACCATTACCATTACTATTCGGGTGAGTAAGTACTCCCTGGCGATACCAATCCGGAGCTTCTATCCAATAGTGCTGTCGCTGGAAGGGATAAGTGGGTAGTTGTTCCCGACAGCGCCCATAGTCAATATCAAAACCAAACCAATCTACCGATATTCCCTGGACATAGAGTTGACCCAAACTGGTCAGGAGCTGTTGCCAATCATCTTGTTGAGGACGCAAACTAGGCAGCCACAATCCCTGATGTTCCGGTAAACAGTCGCGACCCATTCCCAAGAGGATTGGTTTCGGACCAATCTCTAGCAATACTTCCACACCCTGCTGTTCTAAACTGTTTATACTAGCAGCAAATTGGACTGGCTGGAGAATATGACGACACCAATAACCTGGGGTTGCTATCTCTTCCGTTGCTACTTTACCAGTAACATTGGAAATCAACTTAATCTGTGGTGAAGAAAAGCTGATTTGTCGAGCCACTTGCTCAAACTCTTCCAGCATTGGCTCCATCAATGGCGAGTGGAAAGCATGGGATACGGTTAATTTCTTAGTTTTGATTCCCTTAGCTTCCAAAGTGGTAATAACTGCATTAATGGCTTCGCGTTTTCCAGAAATGACTATACTTTCAGGCCCATTAATAGCAGCAATAGAAACATCTTTTTCATAGGGTTTAATGACTGCGATCGCATCTTCTAATGAAGCCAATAAAGATACCATCTCCCCATCTTGAGGTAAAGCCTGCATAAGCCTTCCCCGTTCGGCAATCAGTTTCAGGCCATCTTCTAGACTAAACACTCCAGCCACACAAGCAGCGACATATTCCCCAACACTATGACCCATAACTACATCGGGTTCTATGCCCCAAGATTTCCACAACTGGAACAGGGCATATTCGATGGCAAATAAAGCCGGTTGGGTATAAGCCGTCTGATTCAGTGACCAGTTATCAGTGGCTAGTGACTGGTCAGAGTCGGGATAAAGTACTTCTAGTAAAGATTGGTCTAGATAAGAGCGCAGGATTTCGTCGCAGCGATCTAGGGCTTCTCGGAAAGTAGGTTGGGTTTCGTAGAGTTGACGACCCATGCCCACATACTGGGAACCTTGCCCAGTAAACAGAAAAGCGATCGCTTTTGGTTTTTGCTGAGTATTTACTACACCAACCATCGGTGGCTGAAAAGCTGCCAATTGTTCCTGTAGCTGCTGTTTAGATTCAGCTACAACGGCTAAACGATGGTTAAAGTCTTTGCGTCCTGTATTAGCCGTAAAACAAATATTTGCCAACTCTGCATCTTGATCACCATCAAGATAATTGACATAACGCTCTGCCAACTCTCGTAAAGCCTGATCTGTTTTCGCCGATAGTGTTAAAACATGCCAAGAACGCTCATTTTTTAATTTTGCATTTTTAATTTTGAATTGTTCCGGTGCTTCTTCCAAAATAATATGGGCATTGGTACCTCCCATACCAAAAGAACTTACCCCAGCACGGCGGGGAGTTCCATTTCTTTCCCATTCAGAAAGTTTTGTATTAACGTAGAAAGGGCTATTTTCAAAATCAATGTTGGGATTAGATTGTTTAAAGTGGAGCGTTGGCGGTATTTGCTTGTTTTTTAAGGCCAAGACTGTCTTAATCAGTCCAGCAATTCCTGCTGCTTCAATCAAATGTCCAATGTTAGTTTTTACTGAGCCAATGGCACAAAAGCGCCGAGACCCCGCGCCGCCGAAAGGCGCAAGGGAACGCTCGGCAAGACCGCCTTTTTTATCACTACTCTTGGCAAATGCTTGGCTTAGGGCTCCTATTTCAATCGGGTCTCCCAAAGCTGTTCCTGTGCCGTGGGTTTCTACATAAGTTACCGTACTAGCATCGACCTCAGCTTCTGCCATAGCCGATGAAATTACCTCTAGTTGACCTTCCACGCTGGGAGCTGTATAGCCCACCTTCAAGGCTCCATCATTATTAACTGCAGAACCTTTAATCACTGCTTGGATATTATCCCCATCTTCAATGGCTTTGCTGAGTAATTTGAGGATAACAATGCCAACTCCATTCCCAAACACAGTTCCCTTCGCTTCAGCATCAAAAGCTCGGCAGTGACCATCGTCAGAAAAAATCATATCCTCTTGATAGAGATAGCCCGTCTTCTGGGGAACTGTCACCGCAACACCTCCTGCCAGAGCTATGTCACATTCGCCGCTTTGCAGACTTTGGCAAGCCATATGTACTGCCACTAGGGAAGTAGAACAAGCGGTTTGTACGTTAACGCTCGGCCCAGTTAAATTCAACTTGTAAGAAACCCTTGTGGGCAGAAAATCCTTACCATTAGCTAACCTTACCTGAAGATCGAAGGCTGAACCTAAAAAGGTGCGTTGGGGGGAAAAACTACGGTTAGGATGAACATTGTTGATTAAGTAAGTATTCATGCCAGAACCAGCATAAACCCCTACTGATCCGGAATAGGTTTGAGGATTGTAGCCAGACGTTTCTAGAGCTTCCCAAGCGCATTCTAAGAAAATTCGCTGTTGGGGATCCATAATTTCTGCTTCCTTGGCGCTGTAGCCAAAGAAAGAAGCATCAAACTCCTCAACACCAGGTAAAACGGCTCCCGCCTTGACGTAGTTAGGATCGTTGAATAAGGTGGTGTCCTCTAATTCCAATTCCTGCTCACCAAAAAAGGAAATGGATTCAATCCCATTTCGCAGATTTTGCCAAAATTCATCAATATTATTAGCACCTGGGAAACGACCAGACATGCCAATGATGGCTATTTCCGTTCCAGTAATGGTACGCCTTTTCTTTGGTTTACGGTCACTCAGAGCTAGTTCTTCTTTTTGTACCTTACTTAAATTTTGAGCCAAACTCTGTATGGTTGGGTATTGAAACAGCTTGACAATGGATAGTTGGGAGCCAAAAGTTCCTGTTAATTTGTTATAAACCTGGGTCAGAAGTAAAGAATTACCACCTAGTTCAAAGAAATTATCCTTAATCCCCACTACCTCTAACTGCAGAACTTCCTGCCATACCTTAGCGATAACTTGCTCTGTTTCTGACTGGGGTCTCACTAGAGCTGTTGCCAAATCGGGACGAGACCGGTCTGGGGCAGGCAGTGCCCGGCGATTTACCTTGCCATTGGGGGTCAGAGGCATTTCCTCTAGGGTCACAAAGCCAGCCGGAACCATGTAGTCCGGTAGATTTTTGTGCAAATAACGGCGTAATTCTGGTTCCAATTGGCTGGCTACTTGTCCTTGTAAGGGATTATTAGCATAGGCTGTCCAGGGCAGATGACCAGATGACTTCATGGGGAACTTGGGTGCAAATGTGCCTTTTTGAAATAAAACATCATAGCAACCCTTAGTTTGGGAGTCAGACCAGTTAATAGCAATGGTATAAGGCAGTTGATCGCTCAATTCCCACCAATCTTCTGGTTCTATGGCATCAAGCTTTAACTGTTGGAGGTTTTCCCTTAGTTGACCTACTGTGGCAGTTTCTCCATTGTGCAGCAGTTCCAGAAGCTGAATTTCTTCAGACAAACGGCCATTAGGTACTCCCAATACACCTAGGACCTCTGGCTCTTCTGCCACCAGTAGTTCCTGGATACCACTCAATTGGTTATCATTACCATTAGCTTTCGCCTCTTCCCAGTTTAACCAGCTTGGCTCTGCTGTAGGAGAAATATCTTTACCGACATGAAGAATCGCATCATAGCGGAATTTGCTCATTTCATTCTGGTAACGCCCCCGCCTGAGCTGTATTTGGACGTCACTAATTTGGGGAAGATGTGCCCCCAAGGCGGTGAAAAAGCCCGGGTCGATGGCCATTTGCCCCTCTTGGACTATGGCTTTGCGCACTCGCTGCAGCAATTGCTTTTTGGTCAAGGAGGTGGGAGCTTGCTGCAGTTGCACAGAGGCGTGGAAAGCTTCTAACAAGGGCAAACTACGTACATCTCCGATGAAAATGCTTCCCCCAGGTTTTAGCAACTTCGCTGCGGTTTCAATCACGTCTACTAAGTAATCAATACCGGGGAAAAGTTGCACCACTGAGTTAATGATTAAGGTGTCAAATTCTCCGACCTCAATTTCCTCAAACGCTTTGTCAGCATAACCCTGGCGCAGCTCTACATGAGACCAACTGCCCTCCAATTTATCCATCTGTTCCTGGATATAGCGCAGGGCTTGGGGAGCAATATCTACACCGCAGTAAGAGGAACAGTGGGGAGCAACACGAAATAACAACATCCCAGTACCGCAACCAATTTCTAGTACGCGGTTGGGTTTACAGGAGAGAATCCTCTCAACTGTCCCCTCTACCCATTCGCGCATGTGGGCGGCTGGGATAGGCGCACCGGTATAGCTGTCGTTCCAACCACTGATGTTGAAGGTGGGATCGGCTTCAGTTGCTTCTTGGCTATAAGCCAGGTTCCACAACTCTTGCCATTGCTCTTGGATAGCTTGGGCTTCGCTTTCGTCTGTATCTTCACTACCTTGGTAGTTGGGATTGGGAACAATATAAGCTACCAGGCGTTTATCCCCTCCTGAAACACCATTGCCTTGGTTTTCCTGGGCAACAACGACACTTTGATTTACCCCAGCATGTCGGTTCAGCACTGATTCGATTTCTCCAAGTTCAATGCGGAAGCCGCGAACTTTTACTTGATGATCGATACGACCGAGAAACTCGATCTTGCCATCGGGCAAGTAACGGGCTAAATCTCCAGTTTTGTAGAGGCGTTCTGATTTTGATTGATCAAAGGGATTGGTAATAAATTTTTCTTTGGTTAAATCTGGACGATTACGATAACCTCTAGCCAGCCCGGCTCCACCAATGTGTAGTTCGCCAGCGACTCCAACCGGAACTGGCATAAGATGGGCATCGAGGATATAGATTTGCGTATTGGCAATGGGTTGGCCGATTGATTCTGGAGCATCTAATCCTGGTTGGGATTGCCTGCCTTTAGCTACTTCATGGACAGTTGACCAGATAGTGGCTTCTGTCGGACCGTACATATTCCACAGGGAAGCTTTCCTCGAGAGGAGCTGATCCGCCAGTTCTGAGGGTAACGCTTCGCCACCACAAAGGATTTTTAACCCTGGGATACCTTCCCAACCGGATGCTAAAAGCAAATACCAGGTGGCTGGAGTGGCTTGCATCACCGTAGCGTCACAATCTTTGATCAGTTTCCCCAACAACTGCCCGGAAGAAGCTACTTCACGGCTGACCAAAACGATCTTGGCTCCAACACTAAGGGGCAGGTAAAGTTCTAGTCCGGCAATATCAAAGGATATGGTGGTAACTGCTACCAGAGTATCCCGTGACCTTAATCCAGGCCGTTGGGCCATCGAAGTTAAAAAGTTGACTACGGATTGATGAGGAATTTGCACTCCCTTAGGTTTGCCTGTGGAACCAGAGGTGTAGATCGTATAAGCTAAGTTTTCCGGCTTTACGCCACTATCGGTGTTTCCCTGGCTTTGTTGAGAAATTAGTTCCCAATCAGTATCTAAGCAAACTATTGTTAATTTTTCTTTGTCGGCAACTAATGACTCTTGATTGGTAACTAAGGACGAATGAGTCAATAATACTGGTGCTTGGGCATCTTCTAACATATAGGCCAAGCGCTCTTGGGGATAGGCTGGATCTAAGGGCACATAAGCCCCACCTGCTTTAAGGATTGCCAATAGTCCCACCAGCATTAAATGCGTTCGCGAAGCGGCTCTGAAGGAGCTTCGCTCTACACAAATACCCACTAATACTTCTGGCCCTACACCCAGTTCTTGCAAATAGTGGGCCAGTTGATTGGCTCGTTGGTTAAGTTCTCGGTAACTTAGTTGTTCTTGTTCAAATACTACAGCTACTGCATCTGGGGTGCGTTCAGCTTGCTCTTCAAACAACTGATGGATACACTTGTCCTGGGGATAGTCTGCTGAGGTATCGTTCCACTCCACCAGCAGTTGCTGCCGTTCGGCTTCAGTTAATAGGGGCAAGGTAGAAATTGACTGCTCCGGATTGGCAATCATTCCCTCTAGCAAGGAAAGCCAATGCCCCAACATTCGCCTAATTGAGTCGGATTTAAATAACTCTGTGTTGTATTCCCAGCTTAATCTTAATTTTCCTTCTGTTTCTTTAGCTACCACCACTAAATCGCACTGGCTGGTGTAGGCTGAGATTTCTTTGAGTTCTGCTTCACTAATTCCTGTCTGTGACAGAGGGAATGGTTGATCGCACCACACCAACATCACTTGAAAAATCGGGGCTTTTGCTAATTCTTCTGCTAATTCTTGATTGCTGTTAATCCCCTTGAGGACTTCCTCAAATGGGTAATCTCGATATAAGGCCGCTTCTTCAACGGTTTGGCTAACCCGCTTTAAAACTTCTTTCCCACTGATATCACTGCTTTCATCACTGCTTAGATCTGTCCGCAAGGCAATCGGATTAATCCTAACTCCACTCTTGTGTTCCCCTGACTGGGAGCTCTTCAATCCCCTGGTTTCTTTTACACTAGTTGCCACAGACCCGATGATGATATCTTCGATGCCCGTATAACGGAGCAACATAATTTTCAAGGCGGTCAGGAGGACGGTAAATGGGCTGACCTTGAAGCGATCGCTTAGGGTTTTTAGGTCTTGGTAAAACTCTCTATCCAGCTTGGTGACTTCTGTTGCTACCTTTACCGATGACACCGATAAACGTGGATAATCTATTGGGATTTCTAACACTGGTAAATCCCCTGAGAGCCTTTGCTGCCAGTAGGTTCTTTGTTCGGTTAGATTGATTTTTGGTTCAATCGTTGTCCCTGTAACCATTACACAATCCCAAGTTTTTCAAACACTAGATACCTTAAACGATAATCAGAGATAAATCAAGGGTGAGCTGCTGAAAACTACTCTCAACTCCTTAACTGATAGTAGGGCTGTGACATTGCTCGTCCAAGATAGATGGGGAGATGGGGCGATTGTTATTAAGGGGAATTATCGGGACATGATATTACTCATTAGGTTGAAGCCAAACCGGGAATAGTTTCTAGTTTAGCTGGCTGTTTGGTCGATAATTAGTTATAATTAAAAACTTTTACTTTTTCCCTTTGACCCTGTTATCAACGGTGAACAGGAATTTTGGGATGCTCTGTAGGAGCTGCGAAGCGAAGGCTAATTTCTGGTCAATAAATCTGTCCTAATCGTTTCTAAGAGGGGTAAAACAGTGCTGCTCGGATAGTATAGCACTACGCATTAAGGTGTTTGACATTGATCAAAGCTGACAAAGTGCGACCCGTGGCGAATTAAATTCTTAATGCGGAAAGCGCACCTAAGCTAATGCACGTCAACTTTTGCCTCTTGCCTGTTGCCTCTTGCCTTGCGCGTAGCGCTATACCGACCGATAATTTTGACCTTCGCGCAAGCCTGTGCGCCTTAGCTCACCTTAAACTTTACCCCAGTAATAAGGGAGAGAGGGCTTATTGCCATCAACCCTGCCAAGGATTATCCCACAGTCAATCAATTCCCTTGTTTCGAACTTACTAGACGAGTTAAACTATTAAAGTTCCTGTTCTACCGTAAGCTATTAGATAAAATCCGAGTATGATACATGCTGGTGTAAGTGAATTAAAACAAGCTTTTCATAAGCATCTTGCAGCTCATACCTCTGTTACTGGTTCTTCTTCCTATCTTTTGCTGTTTTATGCTGCGGAATGTGGACTCAAGAGTATTTGCTTGAGAAGAAACAACTTACGAACCACAAAATCCTTTGGGTGTGGCTCTTTTGGAAAGACGTTTGGTCAGGTTTAGAGAGGTATCGGAAGAGTAGGAGGAGCAGTAATAGAGCAACGAGCTTGAATTAGTCGTTTCATCAAAGGAAGGCCATCTTTGTACAA
>NZ_JAAHFZ010000050.1:0-44789 GCF_010672795.1 Moorena sp. SIO1G6 | reverse complement strand
ATCAATTGAAGAATTAGAATGTTTGTTAAATCATCTTTTAAATGAAGGAGGGTTAATTATAAAATGGGTACGAAAAATAAAAAACAAAGGCAATGCTGTTATCACAGTTTAAATGCGCAACAGCTTACAACCTATTGGATTGGCTATATATAGACTCCAAGCTTGATATGACAAGCATTTAGTCCTCCACAGTCACCTCATGACGCGCCGTTTACCGAAAAGATCCAGTAATGGCCGTCGGCTTCAGTTCCCAAATAAGGCTGATCCATACGGCAATCAACGAGTTTAATCTTATCCTCAGATTGCAACTGTTTGTAGTAACCCTCAAAGTCGTAGGTGTTGTAATACGTTGTTTTGGTACTCATGATAATAGTTCCTCCTGGCTTTGTGACCTGTGCTAACCATTTCAGAGATTGAGGTTCAACAAAGTCCAGGGCAAACACACCACAGCAGAGGGTTAGGTCATACTGTCCATGCAGAAAAAATGGCAGTGGATGGTTTAAATCAACCCATCCAATTAAGGTTTGGTAGGCTCCAGTTTTATGGGCTTCTACAATCATGCCCTGGGATAAATCTGTCCCATCAATATGCCGAAAACCCTGCTCCTGTAAGCCTTTGCCAACCAACCCTGAGCCGCATCCCACATCAATGACCTTAAAATCAGGATTTGTTGGATTGATCAACACTTTGCCACTGTTGACTATTTCCATCAGATAACGAACGATGTATTCTGGCCCATCGTAGTTTCTGGCTGCAACATCTCGGTTGTAGTCCGGTGCCCATTGATCATAGCGTTCTTGGTGAGTCTGCATAACGGTAGACCTGCTTATCTAGAGAACAATCAAAATTGGTATCAAACATCCCTATTGCTTAACTGGGATCAGTCTTTGAGCTTTTGTCGTATTAAACAATGGACTCTCCATAATCAATTCACCCTCTTCCTTACAGACATCTAGGGCAAAAGTAGTGAAAAAGCCGTAGCCCAAAATGTCGATAAAGGGTTTAAGTTTTTGAACCCTATCTAAATCATAGGTTGAATCTGCTGCGATAAATCTCATCACAAAGGCTCTTCTCCTATTAATGGGACCCTCGGTCAATAGACAAGTCCGATGCATCACCTCCTTGTCAAACAAAAGTGCATCGCCTAATTCAAAGTCATCCGTTTCAGCCTGAGTTCTGAGAATTGTATCAACCTCAGGTGAGTTAACCATCAAAGATTCTAAACGCCCCATTTCCTCTTTCGATGGAGCTGCATCTTGTGCTTGCAAGCCTTGTACATAAGAAGAAAGGATTAATGCATAGTCATAAAGAAATCTTCCAGAAAATTTTTCCTTTGAGACATAGCTCATCCCTCCTGCTTGTGCATTTGTATCTATCTTGGTTAAGGGAATCCAAAGGGTACAGCCAAAATCTTCTAATTGCTGGCAGGCAAAACTCAACATATCGGCGTGCCACTCGAATCCTGAATTGGTGTTTTTCTCTATTTCATAGGCCATGTGTTGAGTAGAGAATAACGAGCATTCGCAAAGCTTCGCGAATGTTGATTGAAATAGAGGATGCTGAATTATTTCGATATCTTCATTGTTTTCCATATCAAATTTATACTTTGAAAATGCATCTTCATAGGCTATTTTTGCATCTTCAAGCTCCTGTGATAAGATTCCATCAAGACATTTTATTGCCTCTGGTGCAAGAAAACCTTTCAGCTTGACAAATCCTTTTTTTTTAAAATTGGCAATATCTTGCTCTGTTAATTTGAAGGATGAAGAAATCATTTTTGGTTCTGTTTAAATTCAAAAAAAACCATCAATATCTTACAAAGATTGAGAGGAAAAGTCAATCATTTTTACCATTAGGTAAAGTTAATTATTATTACGATTGAAAAATGGATCTGATTGGTCACTGAGGCTTCTAGGAAGGGACTTGAGTGTGGCTTGCAGCTTCTCTACCCGCGATTCGCCCAAAAACCAGACATTCCGTGATGGCACACCCCCCTAGACGGCAGGCTCCGTGAATACCGCCTGTGACTTCTCCTGCGGCATACAGCCCGATAATCGGGCGATCGCCTTTCCCCAGAACCCGCCCGCGAACATCAATTTTAAGGCCTCCCATAGTGTAATGCACTTTAGGCCATAATCGAACGCCATAAAAGGGGGAACTCAAGGGCTTGGCATAATCCCGTATAAATTTACCAAACTCTGGGTCTTGATGCTGTTCCACAAAGGAGTTATATCGACTGATGGTTTGGTTGAGTTTCTCTAAGGGAATCTGATACGTGCTTGCTAAAGACGATAGGGTCTCAAATTTTTTCACCACGCCTCGATCTAAATCAGGTTCGATCTCAATGCCAGAATTTTGCATTCCCGCAGTATCCGCAATACCAATACAAGGATGACCAATTTCTAACCACTTATCTGTCCACCTTTTGCGATCAGCGAGTTCATTAATAAAGCGTTTTCCAGTAGCCGGATCAACCGCTAATCCATAGGCTAGCACCGTATAGCTAGCAAAGAGTGGAGCAATGCCATAGCCTGTTTCATCTGGAGAGACCCAGGGAGCAAGCTGAATCTGATCCAAATCGAGGCACTGGGCACCAATTCTGATGGCTTCTACCAAGGCTTCTGCGCTGGTATTGGGGACATTGGTGTGATCCAGATTGGGGGGGAGATGGGGAGCG
The DNA here is from genome assembly GCF_010672795.1 of Moorena sp. SIO1G6. NCBI lineage: Bacteria > Bacillati > Cyanobacteriota > Cyanophyceae > Coleofasciculales > Coleofasciculaceae > Moorena > Moorena sp. SIO1G6. The sequence continues at coordinate 42,112 of NZ_JAAHFZ010000050.1, read as the reverse complement.
TATTGCTGCCGAAAACCGGTATCTCCGGAGAAGCCCCCTGTTGCTAAAACGACTCCCTGGTTAACGTTAATCTGCTGGATCGGAGCTGATGGCTTGGTTGTTTGCACTTCTACTCCTGTGAGGATCGGATGGGTATCTCTCTGGGAGTTTACCAGTAATTTGCTCAGGCGAGTTTGGGTTCTAATTTCGACCCCGAGTTGCTTGGCTTTAGTCAACAGTGCAGTGATCATGGCGGCACCTGACACGTCTTCTGGTGTGTGGTTGCGAGGTACAGAGTGGCCACCATACTGATCCACTCGATCCTTGAATTTCACACCAAGTTCATTCGTGAGCCACTCAAAAGTGGGGTAGGATTGCTCGATCACCTGTTGAACCAAGCGCGGATTGTTTCTCTGTTGTCCTGCCTGGCACATATCTGATTTCAACAGGCTGAAAGAGTCTTGGATGCCTTCTCTGGCTTGAATCGGAGAACCCACAACGGTCACAGTTCCTCCACTAACAACTGAGTTACCGCCGAGGCTGTTTTCCTTCTCCAAGACAATGACTGATGCGCCAGCTTGGGACGCGGAGATCGCCGCACTCAGACCAGCAAAGCCACTCCCTACCACTACAACATCAGCGATCGCGTTACTAGTATCAGCCATATCATTCACTTGCTCTCAATATATGACTTTTGCCCAAGGTTTTGCTCCATGACTTGCATTGACTGCCGCACTCTTTCTGCCTGGCTGCTGTAGGGATAGTTCTGATTCCAGCACATAGCCTGCTAGCCGGGTTAAACCGGTTTCAATTTGATGGGCAGGGCAGGCAAAATTTAATCGTAAAAAGGCATGATCGTGCTCATGAAAATCAATGCCAGGAGTGGAACTCAGAGCATAATTCTGAGCCAGATGCAGCGATAATTCCATGGCATCTTGTTCTGCCTCTGCCACATCTACTAGCGCAAAAAAGCCAGCTTGAGGGTGAGTTCGCAGTTTTAATCCAAGGCGTTTGGCTGTGCGCTCAAACAGCAACCAATTGTAGCGCAACAGATATCGGTGTTTGCTCACCAATTCATCCCAGTGTTGTATCAGGTTCTCCGCAATCAGTTGGCTGGGTCAAAATGCAAGCACAGTAAGCTTTTAGGGATTGATAGTACACCTGTATGGGGTAACTTCAGTCTTGACAGGACTTGATTTACTCGCGGTGGGATTTTCATCCCTGGCTGACTATGGTTAGTAGTGCAAGATGTGATTTAAAATTGGCTGATATCAAATTATCATTGGTAAATTAACAAGTAATAAGTAACCAGTAAATAATTACTAATAACAAAATACTTTTGATTTAACTTTTGAGTTATCTAAATTAGATACTACTTCAGATAACTCCTGGGGTTCGTCGATCAAAAAATCGGGTTGATATTGAGCTAGGGCTTCTTTATAATTAAATCCCCAACTCACAGCAACTACTTTAATAGTATTTTTATTAGCTGCCTCAATATCCCTAGTTTCATCTCCGACATAGATCACATCAGCAGGATTTAAATTATGTTTTTTGAGGAATTTACGAATAACTTTTTCTTTCCCCAATATGGGACTCCCTGAGTCAACAAAATCAAAAAGCTTTACCCAAGAATTATGGGTCAGAAAAAGGTTAACGTTTTCTGCCGAGTTAGATGTCAATATCCCTAATTGGTAACCTTCAGATTTTAAATCATTTAAAACGTCAATTATTCCAGGAATAGGAGTTAAACTTTGAATATCTTGGCGTAATAGTTTTTGCACCTTTTTTAACAAAAACGGTATTTTAAACCTCGAAATACCCGATTGCTTAATAATTTCCCTAGAGCTTAAATGTCTAACTTGCTCCAATTTTTCAGCTGATGTGGGCTGATATCCAAATTCTTCCGCTAAGTTATTGGTAATCTTGACAATGGCAGTAAGGGTATCAGCCAGAGTCCCATCAAAATCAAAAAGAATTACTTTTACACTCATTGAGCAATTAACAATTAACAATTAGCAATTCGCAATTCGCAATTCGCCACCCAAGTCATCAATGACTAGTCAGACTAGTCAACGGATTTTTGAGATGCATCAATATTAGCTTGGGCATTGCGCCTTAGCATATTTGGCTTAATACGCCGCAGCGCCGAAGCTGGAAACCGTCGATTCCACTCCTGATCAGATATAGTAGCTAATTCCGTGAGTCGAGGAGCCACATTCCAAGGGTAGGGCTGAAACTCTACCACATCAGTTTCTTTAGCAAAACGTTGGTTCCAGGGGCAAACATCTTGACAGATGTCACAACCAGCAACCCAGCCTTCTAAATGGGGTTTAATCGATTCCGGCAAGTTTGCAGCCCGATTCTCAATGGTATGATAGGCGATGCAGCGGTTGGCATCAACGACAAACGGTTTGGTAATAGCACCCGTTGGACAGGCTTGAATACAGCGGGTACAGCTACCACAGTGTGAAGTGTGAGGGGTATCTGGGGTCAAGGCTAGGTTAGTCAACACTTCCCCTAAAAATACCCAACTGCCATACTCCCGCGTAATTACATTACCATTTTTAGCAATCCAACCAATACCGGAGCGCTGCGCCCAGACTTTATCTTGTACTGGCCCTGTATCAGCATAGTAACGCACCTGGATTTCTTCTGCTTGTGCTTGTAACCAAAAGGTCAATTGTTTCAATTTTTTATGCATGACCTTATGGTAATCTCGCCCCCAACCGTAACGGGAGATTTTCCCATACTCAGGGCTTTCCGGACGCTGGTGAGGGGTGTAGTAGTTGAGAGCAACAGAAATTACTGACTCCACCTCTGGCATACAGGCACGAATATCCAAGCGTCGAGGATTTGCCATCCAAGCCATGTCTGCTTGATACCCTAACCCTAGCCAAGCATTCAAGTTTTGCTCTGCTGAGTCATGATGATCAATATCCACAGCTGCAATTCCCACCTTATGAAAGCCCAGCGAGCGAGCTTTCTGTTTTACCTCAGTGCTAGTAACTGGTATATCCAACAGCTGTATTTACCAAGTAACTCTACCTCTAGGGTGTGTTAATAAGGCACCTTCACCCAAGATCCTTCATCCAACAGTTTTCATCCTTTCCCCAATCTCTACTATAACCACAGTAATGTTATCCCTACCGCCTTGGTCTTTAGCCGCTTCAACCAGGATAACCAGAGCCTGATCAATACTTGAACTCTCTTGGAGAGAGGAAGCAATCAATTCATCGGAAAGTTCTTCGGTAAGTCCATCGCTACAAAGCAAAAGGCGATCGCATAATTTAACCTCTATCGGATAGACATCGACTTTAGGTAAATCCTTTCTGCCTAGACATTGAGACAGAACATGACGCCAGGGATGCATCCGAGCCTGTTTAGCTGTCAGTTCTCCCAACTTAACGGCTCTGGCTACCCAGGTGTGGTCTTCTGTAATCTTCTCTAACTTAGAATTTCGGAACCGATAGAGGCGAGAATCTCCTACATGAGAAAACCAACACTGGTCTTGACGGAACATCACCACTACGGCAGTGGTTCCCATATCTGACCGTTCTGGATGAGTTTGCTGATCGTTGAGGATAGCCTGATTGGCTTGATAGATCGCTTGTTCTAGTAACTCATCAGAAGGGGTTTGAGAGTTCCAATCCTTATTCAAATAAGTCTTAATCGCCTCAGTGGCGATTTTACTTGCCTCTTGTCCACCGGCATGACCACCCATGCCGTCGGCAACAATAAAGAAGCGACCGTCCGGGTCTATGTAGTAGTCATCTTGGTTAACTGTACGTAGTAAGCCCGGATCTGTAATACCGGCGAAGCAACTTTTCATCACATCGGTTGTTTACTGGCTTGATGCTTTAGACATCTCCAGAAACTCGGTTTTGACCCAGGCAGTGCAAGGGTTTGAGGTTAATTTTTGGAGATGTCTTTTCTGCTCGTCCGTGAGCTTCAGTTTGGTTTTGATGGATAGAAGCATAATTATTATCGACCTAATTCAGTTTAATTAAGGAAATGTCCAAAGATGTCCGGATAAATGCCGAAATATCCAACGATTTAGCCTCCTAGTACTTGCTAGTACAGTGGATAGATCGTGGGATAAGCAGTTAATACGACTTTACAACAACTAGAACATCCGATCAAACCGGTCAAGCCGTCGGAGCAACCTAATTAAGGCAAATCCTAACATAGCTGCCACCAAAACGACTACCAAGGCTAGTACAACATTACCATTGACAAATAAAATAGTAGCCGAAAGGGTGAACGCACTGATTAATAAAGTATAGTTGGTTCCCAACTGAATACCACTCAGCCGTCGTAAAACCCGGTCTGATTCAATAGAGCGCACTCGAATGCGCAGGTCTCCTCTTTCTAATTTATCAAGAGTACTTTCAATGCGCTGGGGCAAACCTAATGCTGTACTACTCATCTGTGCGGCTTGGCGTCCCAGTTCATTAATAAAGCTATTGTTGTCGGGAGTGTTGCCGTTGGTCATAATCTCTAGTGCGAAAGGTTTTGCAACTTCCATAAAATTAAATTCGGGGTCTAAGCCTTTACCCACTCCTTCCAGTGTAGAAAAGGCTCGCATGACAAATGTGAACGTTGCTGGGAATCGAAAAGGCTGGCCATAGGCAATTTCGTAGAGGTCATCGCTGATGTTACTGACCGATTGCTCCTCAAAGGGCTTATCCATGAAATTATCCAGCATGTACTGAACTGAGCGCCTTACCGGTCCCATATCACTCACTGGTGAGAGCGCACCCAATTCAATTAGGGAAGTCACCACTCGGTCGCCGTCTTTTTGGGCAATGCCAAACAGGGTTTCCATCAGTTGCTCGCGCACATTGGCCTTAATCTGCCCCATCATGCCAAAGTCGTAAAATATCAGGGAACCTTGATGACTAACCGCAATATTTCCCGGATGGGGGTCAGCATGGAAGAAGCCATCATTTAGCAACTGCTGTAGGTAAGCTTCTGCTCCCAGACGAGCGATTAATTTGCGGTCTAGACCAGCTGCTTCTAGAGCTTCGTAACTACTAATCTTAATCCCTGGTAAAAATTCTAGGGTCAAAACTCGTGATGAGGTATAGCGCCAGTAGACACGGGGTACCTTCACCCAGTCATAGCTGCGGAAGTTGCGCCGAAATGTATCTGCATTTCGACCTTCATTGAGATAATCAATTTCTTGCCAAAGAATGCGACAGCACTCTTCATAAATCCCGCTCCAGTCCCGACCACGCCCCCAGTCTGGATGGTTTTGAAAGTAATAGGCGATCCCCTTGAGAATTTGTAAATCAATGGTAAACAGTTTTTTTAAGCCTGGTCTTTGGACCTTAATCGCTACCTCTTCACCACTGCGAAGTTGAGCTTTGTGAACTTGCCCTAAGCTAGCCGCCGCCAGAGGAATTGGGTCAAAACCACTGAACAGTTCCTTGATGGGCTTGCCTAAATCTTCCTGGATGATCTGCTCAACTTGCTCGTAACTAAAGGCAGGAACCCGGTCTTGTAGTTTGCTAAGTTCTTCTACGTACTCACTGGGGAATAAATCGGCACGAGTGGAGAATAACTGTCCAACTTTGATAAACGTTGGTCCGAGATCTAAGAATGTATCTCGAATCCAGATAGCTTGTGTTTTGCGTCTATATGCCTGCTTTTGCTCCGTATATCCTCCCCGATAACTCCAAGGTTTCCCATCAAGCCACAACCCAGTCATGAGGGTCAAAACAAAACGCCAAATATCAATAAAACGCCTTTGACGGGAGTAATTTTCTTGATTCCACCGATAAGCTTTTTCGCTGTATGGCTTACCTATAGAACTTTGGCTAGACACATTGCGTTCCTGATCTAGTGTAAGGTTAATAGAGTTTTGAGAAAGAGCAGACACTCGGATTTCTCTGTAAGGTTTTTATCAAAAAAATAGCAGGTTATTAAAAAAAGATTAAAAAGCCTCGAAACTACTCCCTTTTGTAAATAATTTAGGGCAGTAACGATTAATCTTATCAAGATTGCTTGCGATAGTTTTTTAATTCAGTACGCAAGCTGGCAATTTCTGCTCGCAGCTCATCAATCATCGCTTGCAGATCAGCTGGCTTGGATCCTGTTTTCCCTGTGTTACTACCTGTGTTACTACCTGTGTTACTACCTGTGTTACTAATAGTAGAATCAGCTGCTGCTCCGGCTTCCCGATTGGCACTTTCTATTACCTGATCGGTAAACTGCCGCAGTCGATCACGCTGCTCAGCATCAAACTTGCCTAACTCACTCAGGGCATTGGTCAGAGCATCCTCGAGCTGCCGATTAATGGCTTGAGCTGCAGCCCTACCCAGAAAAAAGGCATGAATTACAGAGTTACTCATTGATAAGTTTCTTTAGCTTACGTAACAAATTATAACGTACTTGCCCAGGATTATGACTGAATTCAAATCTAGTTACTTGCCTCGTATATCCTCAGTTTGTCCAATCTGCCATGTCCTTTTAATTTAAAAATTTATTATTATATCACTTTATGTATTTAAATCTAACAGGACTTAGGAAGTAACTTTTCCTTAGTCGCCCTACTACTTATTAAGCGCGTTTGGTGGCCAGTGTGCTGTAAGTCCTGTACAAGTATGAATATGAATAAACCACCTTGATGAGGTTGAAGGTGTTTCAGAGTTGGGGTTCTGACAAAGGCCAATTGCTGCGAGGAGGGAAGGATTGATCGGTGTGGAAGATGGTAGAACCAGGTTCTTTTTGAGAGTTCATTCGCAGTGCGAAACCAAATCCTAATCCGGCTGAGGCGGCAAGAGCACCGGTCATCAGTAGGGCTTTCAGTGGGAATCCAGCTTTGGTAGTTTTGAGTTTTGAGGTTTGAGTTTTGAGCTTGGCGTGGACAGTTTTGAGAACAGCTAAGGTCTGAGTGCTCAGTTTTGAAGGCTGAGTGCTCAGTTTTGAAGTCTGAGTCTTCAGTTTTGAAGGCTGAGTGCTCAGTTTTGAGGGCTGAGTCTTCAGTTTTGAGGGCTGAGTCTTCAGTTTTGAGGGCTGAGTGCTGAGTTTTGGGGAAATTAATGACTTTTGCTGAGGACTCAGCACTTTCAATTGAGAACTGCTTTGAGGAACTTTCTCCTGAGTTGGCAGCAGCGATAACCAAGCTTCTACAGTTTGAGGACGTTGATTGGTGACCATGTGCAAGCCACGCCAGACTGCTTGTTTAACTACTGGAGTTAGGTTTTGTGGACATGGTGGTAAGTCCGGCAGGAAAAGAATATAGAAACCTTCCTGGGCATGCAATACTTCCCTGACTGGTGCGGGTAAGGGTGGGGTTCCAGTTAGCAAGCAGTAAAAGGTTGCGGTTAAAGAGTAGACATCGGTTGCCTGGGAAAGTTGCCCTTTAGAAATGTACTGTTCTGGGGCGCTATACCCAGCAGCAATTAAACTGGCGTGGGTTTGCCTGACTCCTAGGGTGAGTTGACTAGTAATCCCAAACTCACATAGCACTAGTTTATCGGTATCTTGACGCAGAATTATATTTTCCGGTCTAACATCTAGATGCAGCAAACCCTTTTGATGTAATATGCTAAGGGCATCGCCAATTTGACGAATGTATGCAATAGCTTGAGCTTCTGGAACCAAATTGGCTTGGATGAGTTCAGCTAACGTCTGCCCCGGAATATATTCCATGACTAGGTAAGGTCGTCCGGCAGCTTCAAAGGATTCGATTACCCTGACTAAATGCTGATGCTGACAGCCGCTCAAGAGCCTACCAAGGGCAATAAATTGCCGCTTGAACTGGTCACCATGGGGATGGTGGCACAGATTGTCGCTGAGGGTTTTGATCACCACGGTTTGACCAGACTCAGCGTTGATAGCTAGGTAGGTTATGCTAAAGACACCTTTGCCGAGCTGGCTATGAAGAACATATTTGCCGTTGTGCAAGACTGTGCCTGCCTTTAAGTCCATGAAAGTTCAGTTCAACTCCCACCTATGCTAACCTTAAGTGGTGCAGAATGGTTGACACGCCCTAGGTTTTTGAGCAATCTTGGATCAAGGAAAAACCAGGATAACTATCAGCTAAATTATTCAGCTTCATTATTCTATGCTAGGAGTCGTTAATCAGGAGCAAAGATTACCAAGGGTTCCCAATTAGGGTAAAAGCGCTCCAATAGTAGGGATGTCGTAACTCCACATCTGGCAACTTGGCTAAGGCTGGTGGTAAAGGAAAACTGCCCTGATCCGTTACCAACTGCCCTCTCTCCAGACGGACTGTACCCCTGAGCAGATTTAACTGAGCTTTCCGTATCGCCTCGGCTTTCACTGGGACTTCCTGTAATTTTTCGTAAAACGTTGTCATTAGCCCCAGGGTACCCTCATCGCTGACATACCAGAGACTTCCCAATGCGGACTTGACCCCCGCTAGCACTGCTAGACCGGCAAATCCTAATTCGGCTTGCTCGTCTCCTAAGGCAGTACGACAGGCACTTAAGACCAACAACTCTACCTTAGGCTTACTTAAGCCTAGTTTATGGAGCTGGTTAAGTTGCAGCTTGGTATCCCACAGCTGGATGTAGGAATTACTGGGCTTACCGGCTAGGAATTCACTATGGGTAGCCAAATGAACGATCCCAAAGGGTTGTGAGGCACGAGCTTTTCTCAAATTTGCTACGGTGAACGCTTCGTTAAGTAATGCCTTTCCTGACCAGAGTTTTTCTGTAACCATCGATAACTCTACAGGAACGGCTGGTAATGGGTTTTTGTTCTTAAAGTAGGATGCTCCCATGGCCAAGACTTGAAATTTCCTAATGTCTACATAGTTCATGTTGGTTAATGATAGAGTTGGCATTAAACCAAGGCTATATCGTTCTACAATAAAACCAGTGCCATCATGGAGTGCTGCCATGGGTAAGGAGCGCAAACCAACGTCCATGATAAAGGCAAGATTATTTATTTTTTGGGCTTTTAGCTCCTGCTCTACCGGACTAATCAACCAACGATACAACTGCTGAGCCAAGGGTAGGTAGACATTTGCGCTTTCGAAATTGGTGATACTCTTTTGGAATTCCCGAGCAACAGAGAGAACTTGCGATCGCGTTGCTCCCTGCACCTGTTTTCTAATTACTGTTCCCGAAGCCGTAACGACTAGTAATTCGAGCTGTGTATCGAGATTTTCTTCCCAGTGTGACCTAGTCTTTTGCCGATTTTCCGTTGTCTCTCGTTCCGGTTTGGTTGACGTCAATCCCTTGGAATTAAATGGCTTTCCCTTGGTAGTTTCCGCTTTAAATCCCGGTTTAAAGAACAGGTAAATTAGGGCAGGTTTGAGTCCAGTAATAGTTTCAATTTTGCCTAGGTGGGCTTGGGCTTCTTCCAGGGTAACTATGGGAGTTTTGCTAATGCCTAGATGTTTTTCAAACGCATAGGTGAAGCCTCCCTCAAGTTGTTTAACATCAGCTTCTGCTTCTAGGGTAGAGTTAGATAATTTCCTGGTAACTAGCCGTGGTTCCGATTGTGCCGGGGATTGACTACTATTAGTATTAGGAATCTCTGCTTCTAGGGTAGAGTTAGATAATTTCCTGGTAACTAGCCGTGGTTCCGATTGTGCCAGGGATTGACTACTATTAGTATTAGGAATCTCTACTTCTAGATTAGAGTTATATAATTTCCTGGTAACTAGCTGTGGGTCCGATTGTTCCAGGGATTGAATACTATTAGTATTAGGAATTTCTGCTATAGGATTTGTTTCTATTGGATTGAAATTCATTTTGTTTAAATTCAGATCAGCTTCTCTTTTAGTAGACTGCTCTTCTATTTCATTGGAGTCGGTTTGAGTTGGCCTATTGGAATTTGGAATCAAATTGGTAGCCATTGCTTGACCTTGGCTAGTCAAATTTGAAGATGGCTCCCCAGTCTTAATTTCTATATCACCTGAATCTGAGATCGTCGAAGTCAAAAAGGATCCTGGGGGAAGAATGGTAGAATCACCTGTAGAAATAGCTCCCTCTGTACCATTAGTACTGCTATTTCCCACCTCAAAGGGGGTTTGCCCGTTTCCCCCATGACCGATGGTGATTTTTCCTCCACCATCTCCCCCAACTGTAGCAATGCTCACTGCTGTTTCTTTGCCCTCGATTAAGGTATTAAAGGTATCAGTGGCTGTAAACATATCTTCTGTGGTAATTTCCACATTCCCGCCTTTGCGATCGCTACCACCTTGGGCATTGATCCAGCTAACCTGAATATTACCGCCATCGAGGGTAACATCCCCTCCCTTGCCAACTGTTGCTGATGAGTTAAGCTCTTCCGTGCTCAGAGTCTCAGACGCTGTGATTGTAATCGCTCCACCATCTGTGTTGATATCACCTACAGTGACATTAACGCCATCAATGGTGATCTCTCTACCCAAAGTAGTGATCGATTGGGTAGGATCCATTGAAAAATCCCCACCGTCAATGCCATCAGCATTAGCAGTAAACTTTAGGGATAGGGGATTAGCACCACTAACCCCTTGATCAGAGAAGTTCAGAGAGACGTTAGGGGCAATGGTAATATCATTACTAGCGTTGAGAACAATGTTGCCCAAGACTTGTTCTAGGGCATTCGCGCTAAGGCCAGGTGTCCCCCCATCCCCGGACAAAATTTCCATCACATCAAAACCAAGGGGATTATCCCCTAGCTGCTGACCAGCAATCCCTGTCCCAGGTACAATAGTAATGTTATTGTGGTCGAATGTAATCGTGCCGTTTTGACCAACAGGGGCGGTGAGATCAACTTTTTTGCCATCAAAGATTAAAGTCTGTTGGCTAGATATCTCAACTGTCCCACCATCTGGTGTTTTATCACTTCCGGCCTGTGAAGTTTGCTCTTGAGCGCCACGGGCAGTAATATCCCCGTAGAATGCTGTAGTTTCCTCTGACCAGACAGTAACTCGACCTCCGTCTCTATCTGCCGCTTGTCCATCAACCTTAATCACGGAATCACGGCTGACAAAGGTGCGATTGGCATTTAATTTCACATTGTCTGGATTGTCTTGGGGGTTCTTCCCAATCCACACCTGGCCACCATTACTACCGGAAGAGTTAATCGTGGCATCAATTAGAGCAATGCGATCGCCTAATACTGTTACACTGCGTCGCCTAAGTTTTTGGTTGGAAACATCTAGGGTACCGGACACAATGGTTGTTCCTGTCTCAGTGGGAACTATGGTGCCAGAATCCGTCAGCTGTACTGTTCCATTGGAATTGGCACTGAGTCCGGTCTCAACGCCTTGGGCTGGTCCTGTGAGTAGCTCTGGTATATCTAGTGCGGTAATTAATGGTTGCCCATCTAGTGTACGAGGGGGGTCAATCTCTAGATTCAACAAATTTCCAGATTGAGAAATCTTAACCAAACTTTGCCCTGGTACAGCAGCGATAGTAATATTGCCTCCCGGTGCGTTCAGTTGCCCAGTGTTAATCACACTACCCCCGATCAAGGCGATCCGTTGATTGTCTGGCACTTCCAGGTCACCAGCGTTAATGATACTTCCAGGTTGGGCTAAATCAAAGGCAAAGCTAGTGGGCTCACCAATTAAGTCCTGGTACCTCTTATTGTCACCAAAGGCATCAAACCAATTCCCGTCCTCAAAGCCAATCCCAGTTGCTGTGGTTGCTGTAAAGGAAGCAGGGACATTCAGTCGAGCATCAGCCCCAAAAATAATCCCTGCTGGGTTCATTAAGTATAAGTTAGGGCTCCCATTACCGCTTATGATTTGAATTAGACCATTAATAATTGAGGGATTACCGCCTACGACTCGCCCCAAAATATTCCTAACCTGGGGATTATTAGAGATAAAATTGGCAATCTGACCGGAATCGAGTCCAAATTCCTCAAAACTGTGGAACAGATTCGGTTGATTGCTATTAGAGAGGCTACCACCAGTGATCTCGAAGCTTTGACCATTAGGAGTTACAATTGTCCCTGCACTGTCTTCTGCTGAAGTGATTTGTGCTATTGCTGGTAGCCCACTTGGGGAGAGCAACATGGCTACCCCCCAGGGCATGACTTGAGCTAGAGATAAGCGGTTGAGGAATGAAGGAGAGATTTTTCCCTTAGAGCCTTGAGGGGGGAAAATCTTGCCCTCTAGGGGACTGCACCGCCCTTGGTACTTAGAATTGCTGGGCTTGGGTCTTACTACCGGTTTCCCCATAATCTTCATAGCAACCCCTAACGTTCTCTGTCTATTAGTCATGCAGTGTAGTGTTCATGCACCTAGTTGGAAACAGCTGTAGCACCGATCCACTAGGGTAAGGCCATGGTAATTTTACTAATTTAAAACTAAAATAGCCATGGTAAAATAGCCATGGTAGGATAGCCATCCTTAGTGATCACTGATCACAGTAACAGAATAGGTGTAACTTATGGGATATTCTGTCTAGCTGACAACAGCTAAATGGTTGTCTTGTGGTACCTGCTGAGGTGCTTCTGCAGGTAATCCTACAATATCTTGGTACATATTGATATATTCCCTGGCTGACTTCTCCCAACTAAAGTCTTGGCTCATAGCTCGTTGCTGCAAACTTCGCCATTCTTTCTTGTAGCGGAAACCTTCCCAAGCCCGAACCATACAAGTATATAAATCTAACGGTTCGTAGCGGTCAAAGCAGTAACCCGTTCCAGTTTGGTTGATAGGATCATGGTGGGAAACCGTATCCACCAAACCGCCAGTACGTCGTACAATGGGAATACAGCCGTAACCCATGGCCAGCATTTGGCTAATCCCACAGGGTTCAAAGCGGGAAGGCATTAAGAATACATCACTACCAGCATAGATCCGTCGAGCTAGAGGATCGTTATAGAGGATTTGAGCAGACATTCGTCCTGGATAGCGGGATGCGATTTCCCACAGTTGGGTTTCATAGTAGCGCTCTCCCGTACCTAGGACTAAAAATTGACAATCGGTGTAAGCTAGGAAACCCTGTAAAACTTGCACGAGCAGGTCAATCCCTTTCTGTTCCACTAAGCGGGAAACCATACTGATCAGACAGGTATCGGGATTGATGGCTAAGCCGACTTCTTTCTGGAGGGCTACTTTGTTTTTGCTGCGGATGTCGAGAGTATCAGCGGTGAAGTTGTGAGGAATGTAGTTATCGGTTTCGGGATTGTAACTTTCTGTATCAATCCCATTGACAATTCCAACAGTTTTACCACTGATAAATGACAGCAAACCTTCTAAGGACTCACCGTATTCAGCAGTTTGAATTTGTTGAGCGTAGGTGGGAGAAACAGTATTTACCCGGTTAGCATACTGTACAGCTGCCGCCATAGTATTATGACCTTGCATATACCAGGGACACCAAGTCATTTCTTCTAAGCGCCAGCGCTGGGGGCCTTGATAAGCCAGGTTGTGAATTGTGAAAACTGTGCTGATATCTGATGATTGGTTCATCCAAACGGGAATCATGCCCGTGTGCCAATCATGACAGTGAATAACATCAGGCTTCCAGTAGTTCCAAGCAAACTCAGCTGCACCATTGGCAAATAGAGTGAATCGCCAGTCTTCATCATCTCCAGAGTAGATTTGGCGACCAGCAAAGGCAGCATGACCAAATAAATATAAGGGGACATCAGTCTTGGGTAGTAGGGTTTCAAACACATTGAAGTGTTGAAACATAGCATCACCGGACCAGACTGGTTCCTCTTGAATCTCCATTTTATCGGGCAAAAAGCCGTAGTAAGGCATGAAAATTCGGACATCCTGTCCCAATTGCCTCAAGGTTTTGGGTAATGATCCCACTACATCCCCCATACCGCCAATTTTCGCGATGGGAGCTGCTTCCGCCGCAACGAATAGAATCTTCATCTGTTAGTTGTAAATTATTGGTTGTTAGTGCCTAGGAAATAGCTGCAAGCTTGAAGGATGAAGTGCATTTGATCAAGCCTGAAACATGGAGCAGAACTTTTCAGGAATTGACCTTGAACTCCTATCAGACTTGATCGAAGAACCTTCAGCTTTCCGGCTATCAAGGCTTACTGTAGCCTGAGCAAAAATTCTACGGGAAAAGAAAAAGGCTATGGCTTAAAAAACCTTTTCCTTAGCCTTTTCCTACACTGAAAGCGGATCAGGAAAATTATAAAATCTATAACGCTTGGCACAGGAATTGAATTGACTTTTCAGCTATATTCCTATTCCCGCTCGATTTGAGCCAAAATTTCAGCCAAAATCTCTTGTGCTCCTTGTTTTTTGAGCTGTTCGGCAAGTTCGAGTCCCAAATTTTCTGCCTGACTCTGCTCCCCTTGAATGGTATCTTTGACAAGTTTTTGCCCATCCACACTAGCCACTATAGCTGTTAGGGTTAGGGTATTGCCTTCCAACTGAGTGTCTACACCGATGGGAACTTGACAGCCACCTTCGAGCGCCCTTAATAATGACCGTTCCGCGTAACAGCGTTGAGCAGTGGGGGGATGTGCGATCGCATTGAGCAGTTCTAAGACTTCTTGATCATCCTCACGGCATTCAATTCCCAAAGCCCCTTGTCCCACAGCATGGAGTGATATCTCTGGTGGTAAAATTTGGTGAATGCGATCGCTCATGTCCAGTCGTTTTAGCCCAGCTACTGCTAAAATTAGTGCATCGTAGTCACCAGCATCCAGTTTGGCCAGTCTGGTGTTTAGGTTACCTCTGACATCTTTAAAACTCAGATGGGGAAAATGGTAGCGCAGCTGAGCCAGCCGTCTGAGGGAGGAGGTTCCAATGATCGAGCCTTCTGGCAACGTTTCTATCTGTTTATCTTGGTGCTTTTGGTGCATTACTAAAGCATCGGCGGGGTTCTCCCGTTCTGTGACGCACCCTAACACTAACCCTTCTGGCAATCTGGTTGGCAAGTCTTTGAGGGAATGCACTGCAAAATCGATCTCATCCCTAAGCATTCCCAATTCCAGTTCCTTAGTGAATAACCCTTTATCCCCAATCTTAGATAAAGCCACATCCAGGATTTTATCTCCGTGGGTACTCATGGTCTGGACTTCAAACTCTCGATCTGGAAAATGCTTTTTCAGTTGCTCTTGTACCCAGTAAGTCTGAATCAGAGCAAGTTGGCTTTTCCGAGAACCGATGCGAATTGTCCGGGCAGGACTGGTAACGGTAGAGGTCATAGGGCTGTCAATTTCTACAAGGCAGATCAATTTACTTGTTCTAGACTACCGCAGAAGGTGACGTTTCCGTTTCCATTTCTGTAATTAGCTATTTGTCATTTGTCATTTGTCAAAAACTAAGGCGTAGTATATAGCATTTATCAAATAGGTGAGGTACACAAGTTTGAGATTTTAGGGAACTCGAATCCACCCTACCTTATTAAGGGTGGCAGGGAACTCAGAAGAGGGAACTTCGGATCAGGTAAAAAATCCTGTCTACCTCATTAATATGACAGCGGTATTCGCATCTTATTTTGAAATGCCTACTGGATATGAGAGTCATACGATTAGTATTTTTGCTTAGAAATTTTTAAATCTTTGTTAGGTGCGCTTTCCGGAGACGAAACCTTGAAGAGGGTCGCCTTATTACAAAAGTTTTAACCCTTTTACGTATAGCCAGTAACCCATAAAGGCGACCCTCTTCTTACGGTAACTTCGTTCCCGCATTAAGAATTTAATTCGCTACGGGTCGCACCTTTTGATGCAAAGCGCGAGTGGGGCAAACCACGGCAGTTGCTCATGGTTTGAACGCGCCCCGCGTCGGCAGGCCTTGAAGTTACCGTAAGAGAGGGTGGCCTTATTAAAAAATATTTAACCCTTTTCTGCATAACCTACTGACATTAAAGGCGACCCTCTCTAAGGTTTCGTCTCCGGGGGAACCCCCAAGACCGCATTGCCTCCCCGTGAGGCTACTGCATCGCTTTTGAGTAAGGCTTCTATAATTTAGATACCTTTGCATTGATTAATATGAGAACCACTATAACTCAATACTAATGACTCAAAATTTCACTACTTGAGTGGTGGGATGAGTTAACCTTTATCAGCGACGCCAAAATTTTTTTCAGTGATAGTATAGCGCTTTTTATCCTCATGAGGTACACATATTTTTTTACCTCTTCCCTCTTCCGAAGTCCCTGCTCCGAACGAGCACCGCGTGGCCTACGGCCTCAGTCCCTGCTCCCTAAAACCCAAAAACTTGTACCTTACTAGATTAAAAACCGCTATATTCAAACAGACATCATGGCTTTGTAAACAATTGTATAGTCGCTGAGGGGGTGACATGCAAGCTGAAATCCTTACTGGGTAATATTTTCAGCCGATGTGTTACAAAAAGATACATGCTGTTTTGGGCTGACCTTGGATGTAGTTATAAGGGTTTGAGCTTGCCATTAAATCACAGGAGGGTCAATTTGGGAGTTTATCTTTTCTAAGAGAATTGGAATCAAAGGCTTATCTAGTAAGCTTTTCAGGGCTCATGTCACCCCCTCAGGTATAGTCGTTATGTTGAAATATATTGAGTTCACAGTAAATTTTAAGTTACTTATACTATTGTTGTACTAATTGGTTGAGGTGCAGTGTAATTGACTTAATCGGGAAGAGGTAAATGGTGGGAGGGAAAGAAAGGTGGAAATTACCACTAAACTTTCGAAATTTTTCCTAAATTTTGCCAATTTTATCTTGATTATCTAAATTTTACTTCTATGACCACAACTGCCCCAGAAACCAAGGCATATTCGAGTCTAAGTAATAGTGGTTTGTGTAAATAGTTAACGGGTTGACTCGAAAATATTTCCTTTACCCCCACGGAAATTCCTCCCCTAAAACGGTTTTATCCTGACTTAATCAGGGTGCTCGCTAGATTCGCGCTTATATAACATTGATTATTTAATAGTAGGTCACGTCGCCTGCGGTTGCTGAGGAAAAGGACCGTGAGAGGCTGATGGGTGCTTAAAAGTTAAAGATTTGCAAATAAATATTGCAGGAATTTAAGCAATGCCAAGTTTCAACACTGATAACCCCTGTATGCGAGTTGGTATATTGCATTCCTTAAGGGGAACTATGGCAATTAGCGAAGCCGCCCTGGTGGAAGCTGAGCTGATGGCGATCGCAGAAATTAACCAAACCGGAGGAGTTCTTGGTCAATATATCAAACCGATCGTTGAGGATGGGGCATCGAAGTCAGCGGAATTTGAGAGCAAGGCCAGAAAACTGATTCAAGAGGATCAGGTAGCCACAGTCTTTGGCTGCTGGACGTCTGCTTCTCGTAAAGCAGTTTTGCCCGTATTTGAGGTGTTAAATTCTCTGCTATGGTACCCCCTACAATATGAGGGTCTGGAATGTTCCCCAAATATTTTTTATACCGGGTCTTGTCCAAATCAACAAATTGAGCCAGCGGTGAACTGGCTGGTGAAAAATTACGGTAAGCGATTTTATCTGATCGGTAGCGACTATATTTTCCCCCTGACTGCCAACAAGATTATTAAAGCGCAACTGAAACAACTGGGGGGAACAGTGGTTGGGGAAGATTACATTCCTCTAGGCACTCAAGATATGGGTGAGGTGATCACCAAAATTAAACAAGTTCGACCAGATGTGGTCTTCAACACCCTTAATGGTGACAGTAATGTAGCCTTCTATCGCCAGTACAAATCCTCTGGAATTACAGCTGATCAGATTCCGATTATGGCAGTGAGTGTGGCTGAGGCGGAACTGCAAAGGATAGGGGATACAGCGGCGGGACATTATGCCAGCTGGAGCTATTTCCAGAGTCTGGACACTCCTAATAATCAACGGTTTGTCCAGAATTTTCAGCGTCGTTACGGAGCTAACCGAGTGACTAGTGACCCCATTGAAGCTGCCTATGCTCAGGTTTACCTCTGGAAACAAGCCGTGGAATCCGCTCAATCATTTGAGGTAGACCGGGTAAGGGTGGCAGCTTATGGTCAGAAATTTGATGCTCCGGGAGGATTAATCCAAATCGAACCCAATCACCATATTGGCAAAGAATGCCGGATTGGACGGATTTTGCCGACTGGACAATTTGAAATTCTGTTTACCAGTGAACGTCCGATTAAACCCCTACCCTGGTTAGGGGTTGAAACCTGTAACTGTGCCTCAGATGCACGAACTCACCAATACAATGGGTCGGCTAGGGCCACACCATTGATCGAACCCTACAGCACAAATGTGGTGATTGAATTATTGGCTGAGGTTGCTCAATGGATTGAAAAAGCTAGGTATCTAGAGACCAATGCACAAGCATTAGAAATGGCAACGGAACAGTTGAAACATGAAATAGTTGAGCGGCGACGAATTGAAGCAGAACTCCAGAAAGCCTTCGATGAGCTGGAGCTCAAGGTTGAACAACGCACAGCTGACTTAAAAGCATCTAATGCTCAGCTTATGATGGAGGTGCGAGAGCGTGAGCAAGCTCAAGAAGAACTCAGGGCAGCTAAAGATCAGTTACAGGCAGTGTTGGAAGCGGTACCAGGGATTGTCTCTTGGATTAGTTCGGATTTGCGCTACTTGGGTGTGAATCGCCATTTAGCCAAAACTTTTAACTTGTCCTCAGAGGGGTTTGTGGGTCAAGACATTGGGTTTCTTCAGGCTAGCTCAGAGTTTAATGACTTTGTCAAGGAGTTTTTTGCTAGCCCAGAGCAAGATGCTTGCCGAGAGGTTTTTGCTATTGTTAATGACGAAAAGCGAAACTATGTAATTGTTGCCCAGAAGTACCATCAAGGCTCAGCCGCTTTCACCGTTGGGATTGATATTACCGAACGTCAGCAGGCTCTTGATGACCTGCGCAAGACCAAAGATCAGTTACAGGCCGTGTTGGAGGCAGTACCGGGAATTGTCTCTTGGATTAGTTCGGATTTGCTCTACTTGGGTGTGAATCGCCATTTAGCCAAAACGTTTAACTTGTCCTCAGAGGGGTTTGTGGGTCAAGACATTGGCTTTCTTCAGGCTAGCTCAGAGTTTAATGACTTTGTCAAGGAGTTTTTTGCCAGCCCAGAACAAGATGCTTGCCGAGAGGTTTCGGCTATTGTTAATCACAAAAAGCACAATTATGTGATTGTTGCCCAGAAGTACCATCAAGGCTCAGCTGCTTTCACTATTGGGATTGATATTACCGAGCGTCGGCAAGCTGAAGAAGCCCTGAGGCAAGCTGAAGCGAAATATCGCAATATTTTTGAAAATGCTGTAGAAGGCATCTTCCAAACCACCCCCTCAGGACGTTACCTCAGTGCTAACCCAGCCTTAGCTCGCATCTATGGTTATGAGTCCCCAGAAGTATTAATTAATACTGTCACGAATATTGAGCAGGAACTTTATGTTGATCCGAACCGTCGCTCCCAATTCATCCAGTTGTTGGAAGAAAATGGTACCTTAGTGGATTTCGAGTCCCAAGTCTATCGCCAGGATGGCAGTTTGACTTGGATTTGCGAAAATGCCCGTGCCATTAAAGATGAGCATCGCAATCTGCTCTATTACGAAGGTACTGTGGAAGACATCTCTGAGCGTAAGCAAGCTCAGGAAGCCTTGCAAAGAGCCAATGAAGTGTTAGAAACCCGAGTGGAGCAACGGACAGCAGCACTACGGGACGCCAATCATCAACTACGGATTGAGATTGTAGAGCGCAAACACATCGAAGCAGCACTACGTAAATCCGAAGCTGAGTTGCGGGTGCTATTTGGGGCGATGACCGATGTGATTACCGTTTTTGATGCTCAAGGACGATACATGAAAGTAGTCTCCACCAATTCTGAAGTTTTATATAGTCCAACGACCGAACTACTTGGTAAGAGTGTCTACGAGGTTTTTCCCCCCAAGCAAGCTGAACTTTTTGTCACCCATATCCGGCAAGTCTTAGATACTAAACAAACCCTGAATATAGAATACAGCTTACCTATAGGAAATTATCAAGTAGGAAGTATTAAGGATGAAATTAGTTCTAACTCAGACTTGAATGGCCACAAACTTTCGGACTTCGATTCCAAGAATATAGGGCATCACACTAACAAATATTATCACAATTCATCCGATTATGAAAAATTTTCGGAATTCAATGGCCAAAAGCTAGTGGAGCAAACTGAAAAACCCTTTCATACTTCACACTTTAGAGGTGATAATTCCCAGGTGTGGTTTGCTGCGAGTGTCTCACCCCTGCCAAACAATTGTGTGATTTGGGTCGCTCGTAATATTACAGAGCGCAAACGGGTTCTAGATGCACTTCAGGAAGCTGAAGAGAAGTATCGTAGCATCTTTGAAAATGCCGCTGAGGGGATTTTTCAGATTACACCAGATGGGCGGTATCTCAGTGTCAATCCAGCTTTAGCTCGGATGTATGGCTACTCTTGCCCAGAAGAAATAGTGGCTAAAGTGACCGATATTGAACAGCAACTCTATGTCAACCCCAACAGCTATGCTGAGTTTATTGCTGCGGTTGAGGAGCATGGTGCTATCTCTGATTTTGAAGCTCGGGTTTATCGACAAGATGGCCAAATCATCTGGACGTCTCAGAATGCTCGTGTTGTGGGTGATACTCAAGGGAAACTACTATACTACGAAGGCACTGTAGCCGACATTACCAAGGGCAAACAGGCAGAAGCAGCACTGAGAGCTGAACAAGAAAAGTCGGAACACTTGTTGTTGAATATTTTACCTCACTCCATCGCCCAACGATTAAAACAAGAGCCAAAAGCTATTGCGAATCGCTTTGACGAAGTAACAATTCTGTTTGCTGATATTGTGGAGTTTACCAAGCTTTCTGCTTGCATCTCTCCCACAGAATTGGTTAATCTACTTAATCAAATTTTCTCAAGCTTTGACCAACTAGCGCAGCACCATGGATTAGAGAAAATTAAGACCATTGGAGATGCCTACATGGTGGTTGGTGGTCTACCAAACCCTAGGGATGACCATCCAGAAGCGATCGCAAACATGGCATTGGATATGCAACAGGAAATTAGTCGTTTCCAGCGGCATGATGGAGAACCATTCCGCCTGCGCATCGGGATTAACACTGGTCCTGTAGTAGCTGGGGTGATCGGTATCCAAAAGTTCATTTATGACTTGTGGGGGGATGCGGTTAATGTGGCATCTCGGATGGACTCTCAAGGGGAACCTGGGAGAATTCAAGTTACTGCTAACACTTACGAGCGTTTACGAGACAAGTATTTGTTTGAAGAGCGAGGGATTATTAATGTTAAGGGCAAAGGAGAGATGATCACCTATTGGCTGACTGGAAGAAAGTAAGTGATTGTTGAAGGTTGTTCGCCCTTGGCGTCCGAAGTAGGGTGGGTTGAGGGTTGAAGGTTGTTCGCGTAGCGTGGCCGAAAGGCCAGGGTTGAAGGTTGTTCGCGTAGCGTGGCCGAAAGGCCAGGGTTGAAGGTTGTTCGCGTAGCGTGGCCGAAAGGCCAAGGTTGAAGGTTGTTCGCGTAGCGTGGCCGAAAGGCCAAGGTTTAAGGTTGTTCGCGTAGCGTGGCCGAAAGGCCAAGGTTGTTCGCCTTTGGCGTTCCCGTAGGGTAGGTTGACCGCCTGCCGATCTTTGGGGGGATCAAAGCTTGACTGTTAACTAGCCCTTACCTTATTAATCCTCCATCTGCTTCTGCTTTTGGATAGAAATTTTTAGCCAGGTGTTCCTTGACGGAGTCTGATGGGAATCCTAGAGGAATAAATATTTCTGATTTACTAAAATCTAGGTTAACCATGAGCAGAGTTTCTGTTACCCAACAGATTGGTTTGATGTTAGGTATCTCCCTGGTGTTCGGTAACTGTTTGGCCAGTCGCAGTCTTGCCCAAACACTGTTTGAACTTGATGGTCGTGCTTACTTGGTGGGAGCTGATGGTGCTTTCCTGGGTTTAGTGTCTAGTAACCCTGTGGATGAAAAGTCGATTTGTAATCAGCTAGGGGATTATGGTAATCTGTCGGGCGTTGATAGTGTGTGGAATCGGGAGGGAAATTATGGCAGTTCTCACTCACACCTCAGTGCCTATAACCCCAGCACAGAATTACCCCCTGCAATTTATTACAGAAAGGCTCAAATCGGTTTTTTGACGGTAAACCCACAAATCGAAAATTCTTTTGATCCTGATCTGTTATTCCAGGCTTTCTGTCAGTGACAGTAAACGGCGGTTTTCAGGAATCACCCTTGCTCCCCTTCTTTAACAAACTAAGGAGGGGAGAAACTATCTCTAACTGTCCAGAATCCCAATAAGACCGCTGTATTATATAGTGTAATAGCCGGTGAAGCAAGTGTTTAATTTTACTTACGAATGAAGAAATCAGTGTTGTGGTCAATTGCCCTATTTTCAATTGCCCTATCTGTACCTTTAGTCTTAGCGAAATCTCTGTCACCTGGCTCTGAGTTAGAAACATCTTCCTCAACCTCTTCTGCTCCAAATTCCCCAGATCAAGTTTCCCCTGAATCGGATGGGCTGGCTAACAACGAGGAGACTCCCACATCCGAACTAACCTCTACCGCCACAGATCCAAAACCATCCCAATCTCCTACCCCCAAGGATGAGAATTCTACTGCTTCTAACTCACCACCCTCACCAACCCTAGCCCAAACTAAAGCTACCCAAGCATCAACCGCTAGCAACCAGGGCACGAAACAAGCTACTGCTACTACCAAGGATAAATCCCAGGATAAATCGGATAAATCAGCCAAGACTGAGTCTTCTAATCACAACAACCAGCCGCCCAGCCAGTCTGAAGCGGCTACCAAAAATCAGCAACCAGCAGCAAAGCCATTGAATGATGCTCCGATCCTAGAAATGCGAGTTGCTGTAGCCAATGGTGTTAAGTCTCTGGTAGTGGCTACCTCAACACCGGGTGAGTTGCTGGATGCTAGGGGTCAGCCCCTCGGTAAACTAACCGCCAATCAGGGAAGTAATGTTAAACCATTAGGGGACTATATTCAAATTGGTAACTATAAGACCCCGGCAGGGGTTTGGGTGAAGCCAACTAACGGAGGGTATGTATTAGTAGGAAATCGGTGGTATCGAGGGGATTTGCTATTGATTTCTAAGGGAGATAGCATCTTGGTAGTAAACTACGTTGACCTTGAGCTTTACCTGACTTCGGTGGTGGGAGCGGAAGTGTATCCTAGTTGGCCAATGGCAGCTCTCAAAGCACAAGCCATTGCTGCTCGCTCCTATGCTTTGGTTCATGCGATTCGACCCGCTAGTAAATTCTATGATTTGGGAAACACTCAGCGTTGGCAAGTTTACAAAGGAATCAAATATGAGTGGAACACCACGGCTCAGGCAGTTCAAGAAACTCGCGGCATTTTTCTAAGTTACAAAGGTGGGGTGGTAGAATCCTTGTACGCGGCTTCTGACCATATTGTCAAAAATGTATTTGGTGGTCAGGGTATGAGTCAAACCGGAGCTCGTGACTTGGCTAAGCAGGGTTACACGTATCAAGAAATTTTAGGCAACTATTATCCAGGCACTAGTTTGGCTTGGATTGATACTGTTGAGGCGGATTACGATTAGAGTTTTGTGGCAATTCAGCAACCATATTCTGGAAATATGTGGATAGAATAGATATTTTGTTGTTTTCCACAGGGTGAAACTATCATGAGCCGTGCTGAAAAAGTTGTTCTAGCATATTCCGGTGGCGTAGATACTTCGGTTTGTATCCCTTATCTTAAAGAAGAATGGGGAGTCAAAGAGGTGATCACCCTAGCCGCAAATTTAGGTCAGGGAGATGAATTAGAACCAATCAGACAAAAAGCTTTGGACGCTGGGGCAACAGAATCCTTGGTTGCTGATGCTACCTACAGCTTTGTCAAGGACTATGCGTTTCCAGCAATTCAGGCTAATGCTCTTTATGAAAGTCGCTATCCCCTCTCTACTGCTCTGGCTCGTCCCCTGATTGCTAAATTATTGGTGGAAACTGCTGAAAAATATGGTGCAGATGCGGTAGCTCATGGTTGTACCGGTAAGGGCAATGACCAGGTGCGTTTTGATGTGTCGATTATCGCCCTTAACCCCAACTTGAAAATATTGGCACCAGCTAGGGAGTGGGGGTTCTCTCGTGAAGATTCGATCGCATATGGTGAGCGCTTTGGTATTCCCTCACCAGTCAAAAAGTCTTCCCCCTACAGCATTGACCGTAACCTGCTAGGGCGCAGTATTGAAGCGGGGGTGCTTGAAGATCCGATGGTAGAACCACCAGAGGAAGTTTATGCCATGACAAAAGCGATCGCAAATACGCCAGATGAGCCAGAATATATTGAAATTGGCTTTGAGCGGGGTGTCCCCACTATTCTTAACGGTAATCTCCTTGACCCCGTGACTTTTATTAGTCAACTGAACGAGTTGGCTGGCAATCATGGTGTGGGACGGATTGACATGGTTGAGAACCGGGTAGTCGGTATCAAAAGCCGAGAAATTTACGAAACACCAGCCCTATCGGTGTTGATCCAAGCTCATCGTGACTTGGAAAGTCTGACCTTGACTGCTGATGTTACCCAGTACAAGCGAGGGCTTGAAGACACCTACAGTCAAATGGTCTACAAAGGCTTGTGGTATAGTCCTCTTAAGGAGGCTTTGGATGCTTTCATTCAAAAAACCCAGGAGCGGGTATCCGGTACAGTCAAGGTTAAACTGTTCAAGGGTAATGCCATAATTGTAGGGCGTCAGTCAGAGAATTCTCTCTACACTCCGGAACTGGCTACCTACACCTCGGAAGACCAGTTTGACCACAAGGCGGCTGAAGGTTTCATCTACTTGTGGGGATTACCGACTCGGGTGTGGTCAGCAAAAACCAGGAGTTAGTAATTTTGGGTTACGGTAATTGGCTAAGGTAATCCTTAACTACCAATTACCGATTGCCCTTAGCCAATCTCAATTAATCCCCGATCTCCAATTTCTGTCTACGAGACTCCAACCATTTAGGAACAACAATCGAGCCAATCACCAAGATCAGAGCAACAATCGCAAATTTAGATACCGAAGAGATTAATAGTTCCAGAGGTATCAAGCGTCCGCAAAAGTAGGATAAACTTACCATCACTGATGCCCAGATCGTAGCACCAGCGAAATTGCATAAGAGAAATTTCGGGTAAGGCATCTGAACAATCCCTGCCATTGGACCAGCAAAGATCCGCAGTACTGCCACAAATCGACCAAAAAAAACTGCCTTAGCAGCGTTCTTACGAAATTCGGTTTTAGCCTCTGTCAGTTGTGCTTCTGTGATCCGGACTAAACCCCCAATTCGCACTAGTAATGGCCAACCACCGATTTTCCCAATCCAGTAACCACAGTTATCTCCTAGGACAGCACCAGCGATCGCAGAGCATAGGACTACCCAATAATTGAGTTCGCCGCTACCTGCGAGGAAGCCACCTACCAGGGTAATGGTTTCTCCCGGTATGGGTACCCCAGCGTTTTCCAGGGCAATCCCAAAAAAAACTGCCCAGTAGCCATAGTCGTTAGCTATGTTCTGGACCGTTTCCAACGATAAAAGCTCAAAAGACATCCAGCGTTACAAAAATTAATCCTTTTTAATATCTTGGCTCGATCGTCTCTTTTGTGTCAATTAAAGCAGTATTATAGAAAATACTGGACAAACACAAACAGAAGCAATCCGAGCTTTTATCAAAAGCTTGCTCAGTAAAATTAAAACTTGACTGGCGATTAATCCCATGCTGATATTAGGTGCATAGTGGAGCTTCTCGCCAGAGTAGCTAAAATTCACAAAGATATCAGGTTGGTACCAGCTCACCAGGACGAAGCTTTGCCCACTTCCCAGTTTCCTGCTTAAAGCTATTACACCCCACAACGTCCCATTCCATTTCGATGATATCTTCAGTAGAACGGATATTGACATTGATGGTGGGCTCAACCGCTTCAAAGTTGGGAGATTCCGTCAGGTGAGGTACCTGATGCTGGGTTTCCACAGCATGGTATGTAGTACAGCGGTCTACGTAGTGGCAGTTAATGCAAATACACATTGCTTAAACTCCAATTCCTTTATTTTAGCATAGCTCAAACCAGACATTTCTTGAGTAGCTTATAGGATAAAATAGTTAACTATTAGCTACTTTGTTTGCTACTTTATTTTCCAAAAAATTTCTGTTTCCGATTCCGAAGTTGCGATGTTCTCTATTCGATTTTAGCACATATTGATATATAGTATTCATTCTGAGATTTCAGAAAATGACTAATGACTAATTATCAAACTGCTCTATCACCCCAAAATTGGCCGTTTAACTGGGAGTTACTCCCTTCTGACGCTTGCTTGGTGGGTGGTGCGGTTAGGGATGCTGTGATCAACCGACAGTCGGTAACCCAAGACTTAGACTTTGTTTTACCCACTAAAGCAGTACGGTCAGCCAGCAAGCTAGCAAGACGTTATAAGGCCGGATTTGTGGTGTTGGATGCCCAGCGTCAAATAGCTAGGGTAGTGTTTGGCAACGCAACAGTTGACTTTGCTCAACAGGACGGGGATAGCTTAGAGGCTGACTTACATAGGCGGGATTATACGATTAATGCGATCGCATTTAATCCCCACACCAAGGAATTCATTGATCCATTACAGGGTATCTTGGATTGCCGTAAAGGCATAATCCGGATGGTGTCACCAGAAAACTTACAAAAAGACCCATTACGATTACTGCGGGGTTATCGACAAGCCGCTCAGTTGGGTTTTCAGATTGACCCAGCCACCCAGTCAGTGATTAGAAAGCTAGCACCGTTATTGAGCAAAATCGCAGCAGAACGGGTACGGACAGAATTGGGCTATCTCCTCAAGTCACCTCAGGGTGTACCTTGGCTAAAAGCCGCCTGGGAGGATAATGTGTTACGACCATGGCTGCCTGATGCCACGGCTGAGGGTTTAGAGCACATGGCAGCAGTTGACCAATCCGCTGTGGTACTGGCAGAAACCTGGCCTAAGCTTGGGGTGGAATTGAAATTACAGGTGACTAAGCATTCTTTATCGTTGCTAAATCTGGCTAAGCTAGCAAATTTATTATCATCAATACCAGCAGTTGCTGAACAACAGCTGTTAGCTCTAAAGTACTCTCGTGTTCAGACTCGGATAGTAGTCAGGGCAATCCAACATTTGCCCCAACTGCTGTCTTATACTACTGCCAAGGATATCCCATTACGGGAGCAGTATTTCTTCTTTCTTAACGTTGGAGCTGTCTTTCCTGTGGTAGCGCTTTTGGCAGTTGCCAGGGGTATGGCTGTGGATACTATAGCACCGTTGATTGAGCACTATTTGAATCCCAATGACCAGGTTGCCCATCCGACACCACTAGTTACTGGTAAAGATTTAATCAAATCCCTTAAGTTATCCCCTAGTTCTAAAATTGGTGAGTTACTGACTGAGATTCAAATTGCACGGATTGAGGGCAATATCAATAGTATTAAAGGTGCTCTGGAATTTGCTGCCAAGCTCGACTCAATAAACTGTGGCTCTGAAGATAAAGACAAATAACACATGATATTAAATCCGATTAACTTATTATCATAAGCTATCAGCTATCAGCTATCAGCTTTTTAATAAAATCAGCTGACCGTTGACCCTTCTGTTGAAATCCTCAGCAAAGTTTTTAGTTAGAATTGGAGGCTATCAGCAGTCATTTTGACCGCCGATTGATAATTCGATCCAAAATAAACGCAGCGATCGCACCAACTCCAACACCAATCAAAATATGAAATACCACAAACACTACACTGTAACTCAAGCAAGGGTAGAATCCAGCTTCAGGGCAATCTAAGGATCCCTTCCGGTCTAGTTCGATCAGGATGGCTTCTAGAGGTTGTTTAGCGTCGGTTTGGGAAGAAATACCACTGACCGCTAGGCCAGTACCGACGAAGGTGATCCAAAGTTGTAGTCTTTTCTCCTGTTTCTCAGCTTGTTTGTCTCGGGCTCGATCAGCCTCTTCCTTATCTCTGAGGGCTTTTTCCAAAGCGCGATCGCGTTCTGCTTGTTCAATTTCCACAATACCTCTGATTGAGGAAATCGCTTTGTCTAACAGTGCGGAGCTATGGGCAAAATAGCTTAAGTTTATTTGAATTTGATTTTGATAAGTAGGGCTGATTTTATGCTCAAATACTGACAAAAAGCTTAAATCTTCATCCTTTGGTAATTTTGCTTTAATTTGTTGAAGCTTTTCGGAATAATTGTGAGCATTAATCTTCATTGTCAAGCTATAGCTTTCTAACTGTCTCAGCCAGTCTGAATAGTTCAAGTCTAGCTTCGGCAGTATTCTCAGCTTCTTCTTAAACTCCAACAGGTCAGCTTCAGATAATACAGCAACTTTCGCCCCCCTAGCCCCCCAATTTTGGGGGGAACTTGAGTTAAAGTCCCCCAGAATTGGGGGATTTAGGGGGCTTGCAGCTCTCGGTAGTGAGGTCAATTCATCTGGCTGTAAGCTCTGATTATCTTTACTTTGGGTGGTTTCATTGATAATTTGTTTAATGTCTTGATATCCTTGGTAAGCATCACTATACACTTCCCTGCTGATTTGATAAGCTTTAATTACTTTTTGGCGATCAAAAAATAAATCAATAAAGTATTGATAAAACCAGCAAAAATTTTCCTCCGCTCGGGCAGCATAGTTGCCATTGATATCTTCTCCTAAAAATAGCCAAACAAAAATTTGGCCATAGTCTTGAGATTGATCAGGAATGCCATATTCAAAAATCGGACTACCAAATAATTGACCTTCTTGATAAAGCGGTGGACATTTATCCTTATCGTTTTCCCCCAGAAAATTCTGCACACACTGATCAGCTATCTCTTTCCATAAATGGGAATCTTGCGCTTGCTTCTGGGGTAGCCAAGCAGTTAGCAACAGAATTTGTCCTAGGGAACTGTTAATGTTACTGGGAAGAAAGCACTGGTCTGGATTAAAATCCTTGAATACAGTCAGGTCTACGTCTTCGCTTTTCTGATTATTCTCACGTTCAGGAATCCGAATATTCAAACCCAGAGCATAACTATCATAGATCTGGAGTGGACAAGCTTGACCAGTAATCGTTATTCTTTTGCCATGATTGAGAGATAATTTACCCTCCAAAGGTAAGAGAATATTATCCTTGGTGGCTCCTGTTAGTAAAGCAATGCGGGAACCTTCGGCAACGTCTCTCAGGTCTAGCTTCTCTTGAATTTGGAATTTAGCACAAATCTGATCGTACTTGTGCCAAAGTAGTTCGTTGTCATAGTCCCTGTCTGCTTGGTAATCACTACTAGATTTATTTCTAAGATGGAAGGCAAAGAGATGAATATTAGGTGCGTAGATTTTGTGAGTCATTGTTTGAGATTTTTTTATTTAGGACTTACGAAGTTTAGTTGGTTTTGCCCCCCCTGCCCCCCAATTTTGGGGGGGGGGAATGATGTCAAAGTCCCCCAGAATTGGGGGATTTAGGGGGCACTTGCGTAAGTCCTGTTATTGCTGACTCTTGTCTTGATTAGTTTTAGCTTTAATAGTTTCTTTGAGGGTTTCTCGCAGTTCAAATAGGTTTTGAAGAATACTTGCTTCGGAATTAGGAGGAGGCTCGGGTGACTTCTTTAATTCCTGAGTAGTTTGAGCAAATTTGCGTATAGTTTCTGTAACTTTTGTATGGTTTTGGAACCAATTTTTGAGTAAATTAACTAATTCGCCTTCTGTTTGAGTGTCTAAAGCTGCTAAAACTTGGTCTAAGTCTTGCAAGTCTTCAAGTTCAAACTTTTCAGAGTGAGTTTTGAGTACTTGCGGAAAAACTTGGATAATTTTTTTAAATTTCATATTTTTTTTTGTTTACTTAACTAAATATATGATTCTCCAATGGCGCAGTAAGCCGCCCAATAATAAGGAGAATAAAAGGGTTTGTAGTCATTTTTAAATAACTCTATTTCTTCCTCCACTTCTTCCTTAAAGTTATTCTCCAAAGTCAACTGTTTAGTTAACTGTTCAGCCCAATTTCGCAAGTCCTGTACAGTGGCATCCCGCAGCCAGAGTTGGGCTTGATTCAGCGCAACTGCTAAGGACATCTGGTTTAGCAGATTCTGATAAAATTTAATCATCAACAACGCTGTAGAAACCTCCTCTACCTTCCATAGGCTACTAACTACTGCTGGACTTCCGGCAACTAAGAAACCACTGGGTAAACCAATGTATTCATCGCTGGTGTTATCAAAGTCGATTAATCCTGTTTCGCAAGCAGAAAGGGTGACAAGGCGACATTGTGCTAATTTCTGTTGTGATTTAAGGGCAAAGATGGCATCTAAGGTGAGGCATTTGTGTAAGTCAATTACTTCACCGTCATCCAAAACTAGATGTTGTTCTGGATTTAGTTCAGCCGGTGCAGAGTTGAGGTACGCATCTGCCAGGATTAAGGCGGATTTCTGAGGCTGGTTAAGATTAAAGTAACCGTGACAGCTAAAATGGACACAGTGGTAAGTGTTGAGAGGTTTGCTATCTATGGCAGCTTTGGTGGCAGCGTTTTCCACAAGAACCTCTGTATCCGCTGGATTGAAGTAGCTTTTAATCACTTCTACTCCGATGTTAGCGTAACTTAAGTCACCCGTGGGGTTTTGGACGGCAAACAGGTGGGTAAAGTTGGGGCGTTTTCTGGTTTGAGCAAGTTGGAGTAGTTGACAGCTAGGGGCATAACTTACCCCTGCTGGAAACCGATCCATAAGAATTTGAGATGTAGCTTCTCCCTGCTGACTGTTGATAGGTAAAGCATGAAGGGGGAACAAATGTAAAACCTGATGGGGGATTAAAATTAAGCGATCGCACTCTGGGGCTATTTGCTGAATGATGTCATCAATGTGCAGAATCTCAGCCAGCAAATGTAAGCGGTTACTCAGGTCGTTTTGCCAATCATATTTTTCGTTGTTGTAGGCTTGCCAATATCCATTTTCCCAATTTAGGAACTTGTCGAAGTGGGAAGATCCAAGTTTTTCACAAACATATCTCATTAAGCTGTAGGATCCTGATTCTACCGCCCACCTCAAAAAATATATTTGCCACAATGGGATGCTCTCTTCCAAGTCTTCTAACTTAGAATGCCAAACTATATGGCGGTTGAATAGGAAACACAGAAGCTTATTTCCTGTAATGTAAAATTCTGCAATGGTGGTGCGATCATCCAGCTTCTGCTGAAATTGCTTAAACTGAAAGGTAGAACCGATAGGTAAATATTGGTCTTGTAAATCATTGCGCTGCTGTCGCAACTGTTGGAGATGTTGTGCTAAGACTTTTTGATTTTCAGCTTTGCCATGTTGGATTTGATATTGTCCTGCCGCTATTTCATCCCTGTATGTTTCTAGTTCAGTGACAACATCTGTGGTAAAGATTGTTTTCAGGTCACGGCTGAGGATCTCTTCAACTAAATTGCGGGTTTTGCTCCGTTCAACATATTCAATTGCTTCTGTGATATTATTTAATTCTAGGCAAACTTCTACCATGCTCCTATAAAGTTTGTTCCATTCTTCTGCTTGCTTGCGTTTGCTTTCCTCACCAGAAACGATTTCCTCCCGCAAAGATTCTACGGTGTCAATGGCAAATTTAAATTTGGTGTAAGCTAAAGTAAACTGGTTACTACCTTTGTAAGTCAGCCCTAGGTTGAATAAAGTTTCTGCATGGTTTTGGGGAAAAGCGTCAAAGGTTCTTACTGTAAGAGCCTCTTGGAAACAAGCGATCGCCTGTTCTACATTCTGTGCTTTCTCCCCTATGATTCTGTCAGAGTAAGCAAGACCGAGATTGTTTTTAGTCCCTGCCCACTCTTTGGGAAAAGCTTCATGGGTGTGAACTTCTAAGGCCGATTGGAAGCAAGGGATGGCATCTTCAATGTTTTGTGCCTTCTGACCTTTGATTCTTTGATAGTAAGCAAGACCGAGATTGTTTTTAGTCCATGCCCATGTTTCGGGAAAAGTTTCACGGGTGTAAACGGCTAAAGCCGATTGGAAGCAAGGGATGGCATCTTCTATGTTTTGTGCTTTCTGACCTGTGATTCTTTCACGGTAAGCATTACCGAGATTGTTTTGAGTCATTGCCCACTCTTCGGGAAAAGCTTCACGGGTGCGAACTGCTAAGGCCGATTGGAAGCAAGCGATCGCTTCTTCGAGGTTTTGTGCTTTGGGACCTGTGATTCTGTCATAGTAAGCATTTCCGAGATTGTTTTGAGTCTGTGCCCATTCATAGGGAAATGCTTCACGGGTGCGAATTGCTAAAGCCAATTGGTAGCAAGCGATGGCATCTTCTAGGTTTTGTGCCTTCTCTCCTCTGATTCTGTCATAGTAAGCAATACCGAGATTGTTTTGAGTCATTGCCCATTTTTCCGGAAATGTTTCACGGGTGTAAACTTCTTTTGCCGATTGGTAGCAAGCGATGGCCTGTTCTAGGTTTTGTGCTTTGGGGCCTGTGATTCGGTCAGAGTAAGCATTACCGAGATTGTGTTGAGTCATTGCCCATTTTTCCGGAAATGTTTCACGGGTGCGTACTTCTAAAGCCGATTGGTAGCAAGCGATCGCATTTTCGAGGTTTTGTGCTTTCTCCCCTTTGATTCTGTTACAGTAAGCAAGACCGAGATTGTGTTGAGTCATTGCCCATTTTTCCGGAAATGTTTCACGGGTGCGTATTTCTAAAGCCGATTGGTAGCAAGCGATGGCAATTTCGATATTGCTGGCTTTGTCACCCAAGGGGAATTGCTGAATTAGATTGCTGAAAGTGCCAATATCTGCTGCTAGGGATTTTGCTTCATCTGTTTCCGCTTCCGCCAGTTTACTTGTTGCCCAAACCCGCAATAATTCTGCTAACTTCTGATTAAGTTTGTCTGTATTTGCTGCCAGTAATCGGTAAATTACCTGCTTATTACCCCTACTGTTTGCGGTTGCTTGTAGTACCTGCTTGAGAAAGTCAAGTTGGGCATCAGATGTATTGTCAGGCATTGCCATCAACTGCTATACAATAGCTATTAAAATATTATACTATTTGAATTTAAATGGAGCATTTATATTTGAGTTGTGAACATAATCTCTTAGGTAAAGGCAAGAGGCAAGAGGCAAGGTCAGCTATCAGCTTAAGCGCTACGCGAACAGCTATCAGCTATCAGTTATCATTTATCAGTTATCACCAAACGTTTGACTGCTGATAACTGACCACAATTCAACGATAAATGCTATACTATTTTATATATTTAAATCAAATTTATTGGAAATAAAATAAACTAGTAAAACCCATGACTATTGACCAAGAAATTTTTCAAACAGTTGTGATAATGCCAGAATCCCTGAAACAAGAACTGCTGCATTATGCCAAGTATCTGATGGAAAACTACTCCCAAGATGTTTCCCCAGAGCAGCATTCTGTCAAGAAACGTCGTTCAGGTATCTTAAAAGGAACCTTTGTTCTACCATTGCCTGATGATTTTGATGAACCATTAGAAGATTTTAAGGAATATATGTAATGACTTTTTTTCTGTTAGACACCCATACCTTTATCTGGTTATCTGAAAATGACCAAAATTTGCCAAAGAGACTAAGAGATATGATTGATGTCGCAGATAGCGTTTATCTTAGTATTGCTAGTCTCTGGGAAATTGCGATTAAATTGAATCTTGGTAAGTTATCACTGCAACGAAGTTATCAAACCATTGAATCTGAACTTCAATCATCAGATATTAGTTTACTACCTATTGCATTTATCGACACTCTGCAAATTTCTAATCTCCCCCTACATCATCGTGATCCATTTGATAGAATGTTGATTGCTCAAGCCATGAATAGATCCCTGGTTTTGATTAGTCGGGATAATAAATTTGATGCTTATCCAATTCAAAGGTTATGGGCTAGTTAACTGACTGATAAGGCTGTAAGCATTCAGCCGTTTACCATTTTTAAGAGCATTTTAGCGATTATTATACAGATAATCGCTTTTTTTTTTACTCCTAAAAATCCCCAAAAAAAATTTTTTAAAACCCTTGACAATCAAAATTATAATCATTACAATAATCAATGTAACAAGTTTAGTTTTTGACCTATGCCAGAAGAATTTACTCGGAACTTCAAGAAACAACCTGCTCAACAAACTCTCAAGGGTTCTCGTGAAGCAGTAATTTATAGCATGCAGATGCTTTATTCATTGGGCTATGCGGAGATTGCCGAGTGGACACCTCTGGAGCCTACTGATGTTCCAGGCGAAGTGATCACAACCATGACCAAGTATTGGTTGTTGCCATAACACCTTGTCTTGATGCAGTCGCTCATGGGGGAAACCCCCAAGACCGCGCTGCATCGCTAAATTTCTGGGGGGGTTTCCCCCCCGGGAGCCTTGGGTTTGGTCTGATAGCATAGGATCACATCCGAATGGTTTCGGGTATTCTTCTGACATGAATCATTGAACTAGCCGTGGATAGTATTTCTACGGCTATTTTTTTTTGCTTTTGGGATGTATATATAAAGGGAATCGGGAATTGGGAATCGGGAATCGGGAATTGGGAATTGGAAGAGTGTAGGGAGTGTGGGGAGTTTGGTGAGTGTGGTAATTCTCTTATTTAGCGTTATGTAAGCATTCAGCTTCGATGTAAGCTAACATTTCATCAAATTGTGAATCGTCTTGATATTTTCCAGCCAATTTTAACCAAGGATTTTATTGAAATTAGAATTCCTTATGGAGTACCTTAAATACAGCTTTCTTTCCCTCTAAAGGTAATTGCTTTACTAACATGATGACTTGCTCAACTGTTATATCTAAGGTAGGCATACCGATGACGTCACTTTGTAAATTTATACTTGTTTTATTATAGTTTGACCCGGTGGTGCGTTACTGTTTCTTGATAAGCTATTACCAAAGATTCTAACGCTTCAGTTCCATTCTTAACCGCTTCTTCATAAGAATCGCCATGATTCCGCCATTTTTGTCCTGGTAAATCGGGAAAACCAACTAAAAAACAATTATCTTATTCTGACCATTGAATTATCATTTGATATTTAAGTTTGATCATCATTAAGATTACCCTCTACTTCATCAATAGCTTTTTGTACAGCGGTTTCTATTCTAATGAGATACACAGATTTTTTTCACTCTTGCCTCTTGCCTCTTGCCTCTTGCCTCTTCCCTGTTCCCTACTCCCTACTCCCTACTCCCTACTCCCTACTCCCTACTCCCTACTCCCTACTCCCTACTCCCGACTAATAGCTCAATTAATATAACTTTCCACTAAAGTCAAAATCGCTTGTTCTTGAAATCCATCCGCTAAATCTTTGAGCTTATTAGCAAAAGGCCGATAGTTTTCATGGAGATGTTCTATGAACATAGCGCGATCGCGAATCTTTCTCATACTGCCGAGCATGGCCAATTCGTAGAGTACTTCCATTTCCTCAGGGGGCGGCGGGATAATTGCTGCTGTCTGACTTGAGATAGTGCCATTTTTGCTCAAACCCATGTCATCAATTGGTTCATACACCCACTCAATCGGTAAATATTGCTCCAATAAAGCGAATAATTTATTCTGGTCAATGGGTTTGGACAGAAAAGCTTGACAGCCAATTATCTTACTCTTGTTATGATCCATATCCAGGAAGCTAGCTGAGACAGCAATGATGGGTATGTCTTTAATTTCAGGAATTTGTCGGATTTCGTTAACCGCTTCAAAGCCAGTTTTAACTGGCATGACTAAATCAGTCAAAATCAGGTCGGGGTGAAGTTCAGCCGCCATATATACTGCTTGTTCACCATCCTCGGCGGTGACGATATCAAAGCCGATCGGTGCGAGCATGTTGAGCAAAACTAAGCGATTTTCCAGTTGACCATCCACTACCAATATTTGGCATCGTTTACCCTTGTAGCCCTTAATTTTACCCACTATTTCCGGTTGAGCTTTGGTAACGGTTTTGACCACAGTAAAGGGGATCTCAAACCAGAAGGTAGACCCTTTACCGAATTCACTGGTTACCATCAGTTGACCCCCCATTAACTCCACCAGTTGTTTAGAAATGGCTAAGCCTAAGCCAGTGCGAGCAGAGCGCCGTTGGGTATCACCCACTTGTTCAAAGGGTTGGAAAATTGTTTCTAACTGTTCCGGGGACATGCCAACGCCGCTATCAATGACTTCAAAACGGATAACTGAAGTAGTCTGTTGTTGCTCAATTACAGCAAGTTTCGCCCCCCTAGCCCCGCAATTCTGCGGTGCGACCCGTGGCGAATTTAATTCCCCTACGGAAAGCGCACCGGTGGGGGAAATTGAGTTAAAGTCCCCCAGAATTGGGTGATTTAGGGGGCTTGCAGCTGTCTGTAGTGAGGTCAATTCATCTGAAAACGGCTGTAAACTAACTCGCAACGTTACTTGACCATGGTCAGTGAATTTAACAGCATTGCCCAAGAGATTAATCAAGATTTGTCGCAACCGTTTCTCGTCAGCTTGAATCCCATTGGGTAAATTCCCCACAGGGTCGTATTTGAACAAGATATCTTTTTCTAAGGCTCGCATGCGAATAATACCTACCACACTTTCGATGAAAGTTGGAAAATGTAAGTCACTGGGGTAAAGTTCAATTTTGCGAGCTTCAATTTTAGATAGGTCTAAAATATCGTTGATCAGAGTCAACAAATGGTTGCCGCTTTCCT
The DNA here is from genome assembly GCF_010672795.1 of Moorena sp. SIO1G6. Classification (NCBI taxonomy): domain Bacteria; kingdom Bacillati; phylum Cyanobacteriota; class Cyanophyceae; order Coleofasciculales; family Coleofasciculaceae; genus Moorena; species Moorena sp. SIO1G6. The sequence continues at coordinate 5,633 of NZ_JAAHFZ010000050.1, read as the reverse complement.
CAATAATACTTAAACCATCGATTTGCCTGGTGCCTAGGTACCCGTCTTGCTTGAGGATTTGAGAATAACCAAGAATGCCATTGAGAGGAGTATGCAATTCATGGCTCATATTGGAGAGGAATTCGCTTTTAGCTTGGTTAACCGCATCAGCTGCTTGTTTGGCTTGTGCTAATTCAGCAGTGCGTTCGGCAACTTTCTCTTCTAAATTGCTGTAAAGTTGAGCATTTTCTAGGTAAATAGCAGCTTGGGATGTGAGCAGATTTAAGACTTCTAATCTATCTGAAGTAAAGGCTCCAGTGGTGAGATTATTTTCTAGATAAAGTAAGCCAATTAGTTTACCTTGATGGATGATCGGAGTACACATCAGACTCCGGGGTTGCTGACTAATAAAATAGGGGTCAGCAGCTAAGATAGTCTCAACCGTGATATCATTGATAACTAAGGTTTCCGATTTCCGTTTAACATAATTAATCGCACTTTGGGGAATATCTGGGCTTTCTTCCACTGGCATAGATTCAACGAAAGCCAGTTGATTAGAAGTTTCCATAGCCTCGATCACTAACCGGTCACCTTTAACCAAAATTAGAGCGCATTTGTCAGCTCCAGCATTCTCCATCACCACTTGCATCAAAGTCGAGAGCAACTGATCTAGCTGGATTTGCCCAGATAGAGCTTGGGATGCTTTGATCACCGTAGCCAAGTCGAAAGTGGTTGAACCGTTAGTAGTGGTGGTATTAACTCCTTGAGTGGTGAGGTTGGTGATCGTCTCCCCGGTGCTGATATTGATAGTTTTCTCGGTAAGAATAGAACTGAGAAATTGGGGATAGCGAATTTCCAAATCCTCCACCTTAGCCAATGCGCCCCAGCGACTATAGCCATAGTAGGCACAACTCAGGTAGGCTTGGGCAATAGTTTCAAAACCCCACTCCAAGTAGAATTTAGCAGCCAGTTCATTAGCCAGGGCTTCCTCTTGGATGTATTGATTTTCCTTTGCGCCAGCAATGGCGCGCTCATAATACTCCATAGCCTCAAGCTTTTGACCCAAAACACGATAGCGTTCGGCTTCTACTAAATAAAATTTGTGCAAATAATTCATCGGGGCATGGTCTGCCCATTTTTTTATTTTGTCTTGATTGTGGGCTATCTTATCTAAACTTTGTTTTTGTTGAGCGTGATTCTGTTGAGGATAGAGAGCTAAGCGAGTTAGAGAATCGTACCAATAGAAAACTGCAAAAACGAAAACGGCTGGTGCTCCATCTAAATAATTTTCGGTAATGATGGCATGTTGCCAAGCTTGCCGATAATCCTGAAATAGATAACAGAGGAATAATTTATTCAGGTGTAGGGTGTAAATTGCCCTGAGGTTATTGAACTCCTGATGGAGTGGGAGCATGATCTGTTCGTCGTAGACTTCACCCCTTAAACAACAATAATTTTCAGCCTGTCCTAGCAAGTTTAAGACCAATTGCCAGGTGATGGCCGTAAACTGACGTGGCATCTCTTGCTTGAGTTGATCAATCCCTTGATAATATTTAGCACAGGTCTGGTCAAGCTCAGCCAGCTCTTTGCCAAGCCAAAAGGAATGTTCTAAGTAGAACATTGCACAGAAGGCAGATTGGTCAAAATCTCCAGTTTCTACCCCTACAGAGTAAGCTTCTAGCAAAGGGGTTAATGTTTCTTTCAGATGCACTTTCCAGGGCTTTGTTCCGAAATTGACCAGCAACATTACTCCAGATTTAAGCTGTTTCGCATTGAACCGTGCTAATAACTTCAGAGCCAGTTGACCGAATCGATTGTTGCCATCCATATCTCCACAAAGCTGCCAGAGAATGACTGCGTAACCTGCATAGGACACAGCAGACAAAGGACAATTGCCATTTTGGAGGGAGAGATTGACCTGTTTCAAAACGACTAACGGAAACAGTAGAGGATTGGTCCTATAAGCAACTGGCATCAGTCGCCAGAGGATACTCATCGCCGCTAGTTTTTCGGGTGCGGTCATCACCGGCAAATCAATTAAGTCCTCAATCTCTTTACCTTCTAAACCTGACTGTGTCTGGTGTAGTGCCAGCCCAATCTCTTCTGGACTGGGCTGTTGGGGCAGTTCTATCCCCAATAACTTCAGGACTTGGAGCCCGGTGGTAATGGCTTGCTCACCGTGGCTTTGAGCTTTATAGGCTTCAATCGAGACTTCATACGCTGTGATTTTGTCCAGTAGTGTTTTCCCTTGTGCCAACACCACCTGGACCATTTGCTCCATCTGCTCAAAGTCTGTATTGAGGTATGCCACCTCGGCGGCAGCTTGAGATAGGGCTAGGCTTAGGTCATACTGACGTTGCCAGCTATTTTCTCCTAGCAGTTCCAGACCTACTGTTAAATATCTCAGAGCAGCCCCATAGGCCGTCGCCGCCTTCGCTTTTTCTCCAGCAATACGATTTAATTGAGCTAATTCATCTCGCTGAGCTTGATCGGTGATTAACTCCACACCATAATTCAACTGGTTGACAATATCAAAAATCTTCTCTTCTCGTTTTGCTGTCGGGATATTTTTCAACAGCAGTTGCCCAATGGTTAGGTGGGTTAACTGTTTCTGGTCTTCCGGAATCAGAAAATAAGCCGCTTGCTGCACTCGGTCATGTAAAAACTTGTAAGTTGGGGATTGGTGTTCGCGTAGCGTGGCCAATTGCTGATTGCTGATTGCTGATTGCTGATTGCTGATTGCTGATTGCTGATTGCTGATTGCTGATTGCTGATTGCTGATTGCTGATTGCTGATTGCTGATTGCTGATTGCTGATTGCTGATTGCTGATTGGGATAATTTGGCCTCAGTGCTTGATGGTGAATTACTATTAACGGTGAAGAACTTGTAAATTTCAGTGGTGGGTAACACCAACCCTTCTTGCAGGGATTTCCATAAATAATTCGCCGTATCGATTGGGGATTTATCATGAATAATCGCCAGGGTATCCAAATCAAATTGGTGGCCAATACAAGCCGCTACTTTCAAGACATCCTGAGTTTCTTTTGGCAACTTCTGTAACTGAAGTGCCATAAATTCTACCACATCATCCGTGAGGGCCAAGGGTCTAATTTGAGCAATATCACACTGCCAATACCCTTGATCAAAATTAAAGGTGATTAATCGGTCGTGATGGAGGGATTTCAGGAATTGGGTAGCAAAAAACGGATTTCCTTTAGTTTTCTGAGCGACTAGTTCGGTCAGGGGTTCGGCCAGTTCTATCCCACAAGTCAGGGTATCGGCAATCAGATGGTTTAAGTCGGATTTACTCAGGGGGTCGAGGGTAATTGTATTGAGTGAAACGCCAACGTTGGCCATCTCGGACAACGTGAGCATCAATGGATGAGTAGGATTTACCTCATTATCTCGATAAGCACCAATTAGCAGTAGATAGGAGGTATTAGTTTCTGCCATCAACACTTGCAGCAACTTCAGGGAAGCCGAATCTGCCCACTGCCAGTCATCGAGGAAAATCACTAGGGGATGTTCCTTAGTGGTGAAAACTTGGATAAATTTACTAAAGAGCAAATTAAACCGATTTTGGGCCGCCGTACCGGAAAGTTCGGGAGCAGGAGGCTGTTTGCCGATAATCCCTTCTAATTCTGGAATCAAATCCACCATCACTTGACCATTCTCACCCAAAGCAGACAGAATTTGTGCTTTCCACTGCATAAGTTGGCTATCAGTTTCCGTGAGTAATTGCTCCATCAAGTCCCGGAGTGCTTGGACGATGGCACTAAAGGGAATATTACGCTGGAACTGGTCAAACTTACCTTGGATGAAGTAACCCCGCTGCCGCACAATTGGTTTTTGGACTTCATTGACCACAGCGGTTTTACCAATCCCGGAAAAGCCAGCTACCAGAATCATTTCTGTAGATCCTTCACTGACTAGCTCAAAGGCGACCAGTAAGGTATTTACTTCGGCTTGACGCCCGTAGAGTTTTTCCGGAATTACGAAGCGATCGGACCTAGGAGCCGCTACGCGATCGCAAATATCTCGACTGCCCAACTTAATGTCAGCGATCGCGCCAAATCTTTGCAAGTGATAGGAACACTGTTCTAGGTCATACTTGAGTCCCAAAGCACTCTGATAACGGTCTTCAGCATTTTTAGCCATCAGTTTACTGATAATTTGGGACAGGAGTGGGGGAATAGCGGGGTTCAGCTGGTGTGGAGCTAATGGTTGTTTAGCAATATGACAGTGAACCAACTCCATCGGGTCAGTAGTGCTAAAAGGTAACTCTGTGGTGAGCAGCTTGTAGAAGGTTACCCCAGTAGCATAAAAGTCACTGCGGTAGTCAATTCCCCGATTCATCCGTCCAGTTTGTTCCGGAGACAGGTAAGCCAGGGTACCTTCGAGGCAGTTAGGACTAGTCAGGATTTGGCTTTCTTTCGGGAGTAGGGAGGCAATACTGAAGTCAATGAATTTGACTTGACTGGTGGTGGGATTAATCAGGATATTCCTAGGCTTGATGTCTTTGTGGATCACTCGGTGGCGATAGAGTTCATCCAGGATGGAGGCGATTTGAATCGCGATGTGGAGAAATTCCTGAAGTGACTGCTCACGGATCATACCGGGATGCTCTAGCTGATCCGTTATCCGTCTTTGGTGCAAGCTATCAGTGGTATACTCTTCCAGGGAGATGCCACCAAAGTCTTCCATCACCAATACCAAGGTATTGTGGTAGGACTCCAAGCTATAGATTTGGATAATTCCGGGATGGTCAAGATTTTTGGCAATAGTGTACTGATTGCGGAACTGGACAAGTTCCTGGAAGCTGGGATAGGGATTATTCAGCAGTTTGAGTACTACTGGTGTGTGGTCTGAGTTCCTAGTGCCACGATAAACTAGGGTTCTCGACCCATGGTAGACCAGGTCAGTGATGCAATAGCCTTTAATGTTGGGAGCAGTTGTGTTCATGGGTGACATACCTACGTGAGGGTATAGGGCATCTGGACCAATTCAAGCGGACTCACTTTATAGATTTCCCGTTTCCGCCAGACTAGGTAACATTGAGCCAGGCACTCAGCAGCTAGGTGCCATGGAATGCTATCGGATCAAGAAAGCTAAACTAAGGAAAATTACCCAAGTGAAGCTAGCGGGGAATCTCAACCATGCTCAAACCCAAATTTACCTTAATTGCTTTCCTATCAACTACTGGAATTGCCAGTGCTGTTTTGTTGGGTTCAGTTAGTCCAGCTGAATCTTGTATGTACAAGAAGTCGATTAACTACATAAGATCTGAGCAAGTGAATTGGTTACGCTCTCCTTGGGCAGCGGTTATTACCTTGCCAGGACTAGCTATGGCAGCAGCTTTGTACCTGGGTAATCGCTATTACTTAAGCGATCGCCAGTGAGCTTGTAAGCATATGCGCTACAGATGGTGCTACTTGAGGTGCCCTCAGCCCTCAGCCCTCAGCCCTCAGCCGTCAGCGGTCAGCGGTCAGTGGTCAGCCATTCGTGTAGCGTAATTCTTGGCCTTTGGCTGATAGCTGATAGCTGATAGCTGATAGCTGATAGCTGATAGCTGATAGCTGATAGCTGATAGCTGATAGCTGATAGCTGATAGCTGATAGCTGATAGCTGATAGCTGATAGCTGATAGCTGATAG